>NZ_JZIR02000053.1:0-22823 GCF_000961955.2 Hymenobacter sp. AT01-02 | reverse complement strand
GGTGGAATGGACCTCTGACCCACGCACCGGCTACACCACGCCCCGCAACCTACGCCAAGTGCGCGCGCAAGGCATAGAGGCCAGTTCTCAGGCAGTTTGGAAGCATGCAGACTACCGGCTCAACGCCCGTGTCAGCTATGCCCTCACACAATCGGAGAAGACAAAGGGAGAAGCCGCCGACCAGCTAGCACCGGGCAAACAACTCGCCTATGTGCCTTTGCACACGGCTGCTTTCACTACTGATCATGCCTGGCACAACTGGCTACTCACAACGGCTCTGCGCTACACTGGTCACCGCTATATCTACTCGGCTAATGGGCAGTACTTGCCGGCCTACCTCCTGCTGAATGCTACCCTAGGCTACTCCGTCAAGCTCAGCCAAACCTTTGGGCTCTTAGTAGCGGCGCAGGGATTTAACCTCACCAACCGCGTGTACCAAGTATACGAAGCGCGTGCTATGCCCCCACGGTGGGGCAGCCTTAGCCTGCGCCTGACTTGGCACTAACCTCGACTTTTTCTTTTTCAACCTTTTTCTCATGCTACACGCATATCGCGCTTTCCCACGACTTACTACCCTTCTCGTTGCTAGCTTCGGGGCCTTGGCTTTCGCCAGCTGCGACTCGAACGACAATGAGTCGAGCCCCAAGTATAACCTTAACAAAGACGGCAGCAACGTATTTGTGCTGAACGAAGGCCAATATGGTACCCCCAACGGGGAAGTAAGCTTATTCAGCAAATCCAGCCGTACCCTTCTCGACAACAGCACATTTCATACGGTAAACCAACGCGACCTGGGTGACGTGGTGCAGTCTATGCTGGTGGTAGGTGAGCAAGGCTATATCGTACTCAACAACAGCAAGAAAGTAGAAGTAGTAAATCTGAAGACGTTTGCTTCGGTAGCTACCGTAAACGGCTTGGAACAGCCGCGCTATGCTGTGGCTGCGGCCACCAATAAAGTGTATATCAGCGAGTGGGTGAGCCTAGGCGGCGCCGGGCGCGTTTCAGTCCTCGACACCCGCACGAACATCATTACCAAGACCATTGCCGTTGGGCGCCAGCCCGAGCAGCTGTTGCTAGCTGGTGGCAAAGTATACGTGGCTAACTCCGACGAGAATACCGTCAGCGTTATCAACCCCAGCACCGACGCGGTAGAAGCTACTATAACAGTACAAGACGGACCGAGCAGCCTTGTGCAAGACCAGGCTGGCACCATCTGGGTGCTGTGTGGCGGCATCACGCGCTACGGCAATACGCCGCCTTACCCGGTACTGTCATCTACCCCAGCCAACCTGATTAAGCTGAATACAACCACGCCAGCGGCTTCGGTGGTGCTCCCGTTCGCGCGCGGCGGGGCCAGCAACCTCCGCCTCAATGGTGCCAAAACCAAGTTGTATTACCGCTACGCTGGCGCGGTGTACGAAATGAACACAACGGCAACTACTCTCCCTGCTACCCCGCTTATCCGGCGCAGCTTCTACGGCTTTGACGTGGACCCCGCCGATAACACCATTTACGGTTCCGTTGCTCCTTTCACCACTACCGGCAAATTCATCCGCTACCAAGCCACTGGAGCCGCCATCGACTCCTTCAATGTAGGCTTGCTGCCCAATGGTTTCGTGTTCTATTGATATGTTATTGAATCACTAGTTTAGTTGAATTGCTATTCTATGGAAAAGGCCGGCTTCTAGGGGAGCCGGCCTTTTCTTTTTTAAAAAACTAGTAGTGCTTTTAGTCGGCAATACCGTCGCGGTTGCGGTCGGCAGCATCGCCCGAAGCTTCGTACTGCTGGCGGCCCGTAGGCATGGTATCCTGAGCTGTGGTCAGGCCAGCGGTAGTGGAGTCAGCGCCGGTATTGGCTTGCGGAACAGGGGCCATTTCTTTGTTAGAGCCGCGTTCCACGTTCGTGTCGCCGCTGTCGGTGCCAGTGCTGCAAGCGGTAGTGAAGGTAGCAGCTGACAGCAGTAACGCTCCGGCAGCCAGACGGAAGAAAGAGAAGGTTTTCATGAGGACAGAAGGAGCTAGAAAGAAAAACTATTCTGCTGTACGGCTGACCTCCCGGCTGGTTTTTGCGTATCAGTAATCTGTGCTTATTTCTGGTATCCACAACCACACTTTACCGTCTGCACTCATGCCTGCACATTACGCTACTGCTACCCTGCCTTTCGTACCAGACTGCCTTGTAAAGCAACAGACCTGATATATTTGTTGCCTATCGTTGGCTGCTCATGAATCGTTCTTCCTCTCCACTTGTCGCCTACCAACCGCTACTGCGGCGCACAGGCCTTCTGGCTGCAATAAGCTTAGTTCTAGCGTTTGCTTTAGTAGCCTATCTATTCGGAGTTCAGGATCAGTTCTTCAGCCGCCTCTTCCGCGCTTTTTTCGTATTTTTCTGGCTACTGGCAGTTACCTTTTTTGGGGTAGTGCCATTTGTACAATGGGCGGCTGGCAGCTGGTTTGGTAAAGCCTGGGCCGACGCTCCTCAGCAACCGGCCCGGCGCCCTCGGCCAGTTACACCTTCTACCCGTAAACCCACGCGGACCGCTACGCGGTTGGACTCAACTAATCACCCGTGAAAACGACGCTTCTCCACATCAAAAACATGGTTTGCCCACGCTGCATTGATGCCGTGCGCAGCCTCCTCGAACAAGCTGGCTATCATCCCACCGATGTGCAGCTTGGTCAGGCCCAACTCGACCAAAGCACCCCTGCTGATCCTATTTCTGTAGCGCCTTTGCTGCGGGAGGCCGGTTTCGACGTGTTGATGGGCCGCGGTGAACAACTCACTGAGCAAATTAAAAGCGCCCTGGTAGAATATTTGGAGCACCTGCGTACTGCTCGTATGCCCCTTACTACTTCGGCCTTCCTCACCGACCGGTTTGCCGCTACCTACTCCCACCTCAGCAAGGTGTTTTCTCGAACAGCAAATCTGACCATTGAGAAATACCTCATTCGCCTCAAAATTGAGCGTGTAAAAGAAATGCTGAGCTACAACGAAATGACGCTTAGCGAAATAGCTGAACATATGCGCTATAGCAGCGGCCAGCACCTCAGCAACCAGTTCCGCCAAGTAACAGGACGCTCAGTAAGCGAATTCCGCCGTGATTTGCTCCCCAAGCGCTTGTCGCTAGATCAACTAGCCTAGCCACCTTGATGCGGCCGATTTGGAGCTTCTCCGGACGGTAGCTGGTAAATTATATTTTTTAAAAGCGGGGTTGAATGACTGCACACGTTGCGTCTTCAACCCCGCTTTTTTGCGCGGTAGCCTAAGTAGCTTTAGGGGTCTTGCCTCCGTACATTACCACAAAATTGGGTAAGGAAAGCGTGTTCCCTACTCGTAAGCGGTAGGTAAGTGTGTTGGATCGAGGCTACAGGTGAATGCCCGCATTTACTACCGTAGGGGATACCGGGTGGCAGAGGTTATCTTTGCGGCACCTTTGCTGTACGTCTGTGGTTGTTGCTGCCGTGTCTACTCTTCGCATCCTGCTCATTACTCCGCCGCTCACGCAGCTCAATACGCCTTATCCGGCCACGGCCTACATTAAGGGCTTTTTGAGAGGCCGAGGCTACGCCATCACGCAAGCCGACTTGGGGCTAGAGCTAGTGCTAAAGCTGTTTTCGGCGGAAGGCCTCACGCGAGTATTTGCCGAAATTGAAGCGGGCGATTTTTCCTTGAGCGACAATACTCGCCGGATGCTACGCCTGCGCGACAGCTACTTGCGCACTATTGGTCCCGTTATTCGCTTTCTGCAAAACAAGGACACGACGCTTTCGTCGCGCATCTGCCACAGCCGGTTCCTACCCGAAGCCAGCCGGTTCGACAACGTAGCTGACCTGGAAAGCGCGTTCGGTACTATGGGCCTTACCGACCAAGCGCGCCACTTGGCCACCCTCTATTTAGAGGACCTAGGCGACCTAATTAAGGAAACGGTAGGGCCACAATTTGGCTTTTCGCGGTACGCCGAGAAACTGGCTATGTCGGCCACTACGTTTGATGGCTTGCACGAGGCACTGCAAGCAACTCCCAATTTGCTGGACCGCATGCTGCTGGAGTTGCTGGATGAGCGAATGGATCAAGTGCAGCCCGACGTGGTAGGATTTACGGTGCCTTTCCCTGGCAATCTATATGGGGCTCTGCGGTTGGCCGGGCGCGTCAAGGAAATCAATCCAAGCACTAAAACGCTCATGGGCGGCGGCTACCCCAATACCGAGTTGCGCCAGCTCCGGGAGCCGCGCTTTTTTGACTACATCGATTACCTAACATTGGACGATGGCGAGGGTCCTTGGCTGCGGCTGCTTGAGTACTTGGAGCAAGAACGAGGCAGCTACGCTTCTGCTCAGCCAGCTTATGCTGCTGTGCTGCCAGCAGTATTGGCAGCAACTCAATACTCCCCCAGCGCAGCAGTGGCCGACGTGCAGCTTGCCGCTGCTTTACCGCTGCAGCGGACATTTTTGCGCAACCATGCGGGCGAAGTAGAATACATTAATCAGCCCTTTGCCGATATTCCGCATCCAGAAGTAGGCACGCCCGACTATTCCGACTTACCGCTAACCGAGTATCTGTCGGTGATTGAGGTGCTGAACCCTATGCACCGCCTCTGGAGCGACGGGCGTTGGAACAAGCTTACCGTTGCCCACGGGTGCTACTGGAAGCGTTGCTCCTTTTGCGATGTGACCCTCGATTATATCTCGCGCTACGAAACGGCTCCCAGCACTCTACTCGTCGACCGTATAGAGCAAATCATTGCGCAAACGGGCCAAACTGGTTTTCACTTCGTAGACGAAGCCGCTCCTCCCCTTGCCCTCCGCGACTTGGCCATTGAACTGCTACAGCGGCGAGTGAGCATCACATGGTGGGGCAATATTCGCTTCGAGAAAACCTTTACCCCAGACTTGTGCCGTTTGCTGGCCGCATCGGGCTGCATAGCCGTGAGCGGCGGGCTAGAAGTAGCCTCCGACCGCCTACTGGGGTTGATGGAGAAGGGCGTCACCATTGCGCAGGTAGCTCGCGTAACCGATGGGTTCACTCAGGCCGGAATTATGGTGCACGCCTACCTCATGTATGGCTTCCCCACCGAAACAGCCCAGGAAACCGTTGATTCGCTGGAAGTAGTGCGCCAACTGTTTGGGGCCGGCATTGTGCAGAGTGGGTATTGGCACCGGTTTTCTATGACGGCCCATTCGCCGGTAGGAAAAAACCCTGCCAAGTACCAAGTAGTGGCCGTAGGTCCGGAGCCGGGCCCGTTTGCCTGGAACGACCTGTGGCACGAAGACCCTACTGGCGCTAACCACGAGAAGTTTGGGCCTGGCCTTGCCAAGTCCCTCTACAACTACATGCACGGCGTGGCACTAGATGAGCCGCTGAGCTTCTGGTTTGACTTCAAAACGCCCCGTACTACCGTTGCTCGCCACCTCATCCAGCAAGCGTTGCAAGAACCTGGCAAAGCCGATATTGCCAAGCAACACCAACGCCTGTTTTGGCTAGGCAACGCCCCAGAGCTACGGTACGAAGAAGGCCGTAAGGGCCGTCGAGCCATCTTAACCTTCTTCGAGCAAGCAGAAGACTTTGAGGTGAACGTGCCAGTAGTATTGGGGCCTTGGCTCCATCAGCTGCTTACGCGGCTTACCGAGGACTATAACACGAAGCTCACGTTGAAAGAAGTAGCAAGTTCTTTTCCGGCAGGCCAAGCTTTCGAGCAATTCGTGGTGTCGCCCACGTGGCAGCTGCTACGCGAAAAGGGGTTGCTTTTGCTGTAGCAATGCGCTGTGGTAGCTAGTCTGTGCTCCTTATTGATTTACGCTCTTCAGCCACGCTAGTACCCCCTCCCAGTAATTGGGAGCCGGACGAGGCCACTGCCACTGACCATCTTCACTAGCCCGGCCAGGCAGCACAAACGTGGAGGAAACCTGTGGAATAGTACGCACTTGCATAGCACCCTTGTTACCCAAGGCTGTCCGTAGCCGACGGGAGCTTTCCTGTACATTGACGCTGGTATCAAGTGCGGCATAGATTCCGAGGGTAGACAAGTGCTGCTCGCCCAGTACTCGGTACTGGCGAGCTTCAGCCGCAGTAGTAGCTGGGGCAGCTTCCAGCACTACGAAAGCCGCTTGGGGTTGGCTGGTAGCAGCGGCTAAGGCCACTGCTGAAGATGCCACCCCACTTCCCCAAATGCCCACACGGCTGGAGTCTACCCCGGTTTGGGTGCGTAGCAACGTGAGGGCAGCGCTTGCCACTTGAGTAGCCACCGAATCAGTGCCCGCAGCCACAGGCGATGGAGCTGTTACGGGTACTACTACCGTCACGTATCCTTGACGGGCCAGGCGAGCTGCTTGCGCCGTGGCTCTGGCGGTGGCTGCCAGGGGAGGTACCAAAGCAATAGCGGGGTGCTTGGCTAGCGTGTCGTCCGGAAAAAGTATGGCGAGTGGCTGCGAATATCCAGGTAGCCCAAGCCGAACCGATTGCTCACGGTACCCCCGCGAAGCTGCATCGCCCCGGCGCACCCATACAAAATCAGTACGCAGGCTGTCCCAAGTCAACACGCCTCGCAAAAAGTCTCCTTCCCGCACCGCCTGTATACTGATGCCGCCGTTAGCGTGGGCATGTTGCTCTATTCGCAGTTGGGGCTCTTGATAGCGCAATTGGGCCGCCGCAAATTCTAGCCCAGGCATGGTAGGGAAGCTGACATCGGCCTGTAACTGGCCGGGAGTAACCTCGCGGAGGTCCAGTGCCACCCGCACTTCTGTACCTAGGTAGCTAATGGGACCTTCGTAGTGGCCCGTAGGTAGCGGTATGGTAGTGGCATCTCGGATAGCATCCGACGAGCAGGCAGCTAACCCCAGCGCGACTACCACTAGCCAAGGCTGCCAGCGGTTTGCTAACGCAGCGGTTGCGAAGTTTGCAGATTGGCTGTACCCGGCGGCTGATTTCAAGGACAACTAGCTTTGATGAAGACCAAACAAAGGTAAGGGCACAAGTTGAATAGAGCCGGGCAGCCGCTTGCTACTCTTTACAGCCCCTTACGCAGGATCAGATCGTTCTGCTTGTCTTCTCCCAGCATGAACGTATGTTCGCCAATGATTTTGAACCCAAAACGCTGGTAGAATGCAAGGGCGTGCTGATTTTTTTCCCATACCCCCAGTACTACCGCCCGGCTTCCCTGCTGTCGGGCCTCCTCAATAGCCCGGCGCATAAGTGCAGCTCCTAAGCCAGTACCTATCCAGTCTTCTTCTACGTAGAGGCGGGCAACCTCCAAGCGTAGCTCCGGCGTTTTGCCCGGTTCTAGTCCCAGAGTAGACTGTAAATCCAGCTTGGCGTAGCCCACTACCTCCTGCACCATTTGGGCGAGCAGAAAAACGACATTGGGGTCTTGCAACTCAGCCAGTTGAATTTCAGGACTGAACGTAGCTGCTAGGTAAGCCTCCATATCTTCGGGCCTGTTTTGAGCAGCAAATGTATCGTGAAAGGTACGACGACCTATTTCGGCAAGCTGAGCGGCAGTAGCGGCCGTGCGTTTTGCCACCGTAATGCGGAGCGGAGAAGACATACAAGCAAATAAAACTCAAAGGTAGCAGGCCCAGCCTAGCTAATCGATGGTATGGTTGCCGGTTCGCTCACGCCAGCCGTAGCGTAGCATCAAAACGGCCGTTACCAGCATAACCAAACTCAGAATAAGTCTTGTAGAATTGATGGCTGCTTCGCCGAGCCGCTGAAACTCGTAGTAAATGATAGTGAGGCGCAATCCTACACCTATCAGCAACAAAGTGCCCGAAAGTAAAAACAACATCCCAACGAGGCGGCGTGTGGCAGGAGGAAGCGGCCAAGGCATACGGTGCAGCAGGTAAGTAGGTGAGACCGGTAGTAGCCGGATGGGAAACTTAGTAGGAAATATTAACGGCTTTCTCCACAAAAACGTCGGTGGTGAGTTGGCGCAACATAAAATCAGCAACGTCGGCACGTGCAGTTTTGATTCGTCCCTAAAGCTGATAAGATGACGTCGTGCCCGGCTATTACTGCTGCTACCTGGGCCGGTTCGTGCACGTTACCTTGTACAATCTTCAGCCGCTGATGTTGCATCTGTAGCTTAGCGGGGTTACGCACAAAAGCCGTTACATCGAACTGCTGATCTAGAGCTTGTTGCATCATTTCCCGGCTAGTGCCACCAGTACCTCCAAACGTAAGAAGCTGCATAAGGCGGATTGAAATACAGGTACAGTCCGTTACGCAAATAGATTGTAAATTGATTTTGTCGGTGTATTTTTGTTTCACCAGCCCCGCGAGAGTAGCTCAGTTGGTAGAGCATCAGCTTCCCAAGCTGAGGGTCGCGAGTTCGAACCTCGTTTCTCGCTCAGTATGAATTGGCCACTTGCTTTTCGTAGCAAGTGGCCTTTTTCGTTGGTTTTTAATCGTTGGCTCTGGGCGTTGAGCCTTCTTGGTTTGACTAAGGGATAACATAACGGCTACTTACTCCGTTAGAGGCGAATTAATTTACTGCTAAGCTTAGCAGTATCTGTTCACGCTCTAATCCTTCTTTCCATGAAAAAGATCCTCGCCTTTGCCGTCCTGTGTGTAGCTGGTATTTCGGCTGCTACTGCTCAAACCACCCAGAGCACTACCACAACCACGACTCAGCCACAGACGACTACCGTGCAGCCAGCACCTGCTACTACGGGCACCATTAACTCTACTACCACGACGACTACCACCGACCCTGCCACTACCACAGTAGGTACGCAGTCGGGCACAGGTGTTTCACAAGGCACAATGAACACGAATACCCCGACCAACGTGAAAGCCAAAGACAAGCGTCGCAAGTCGAAAGTAAAAGCTAACCCTAACGACTAAGTTAGCCGAGAAGCCAAAGAAAAGGCCGGCCGCACAGTGTGCGGCCGGCCTTTTCTTTGGCTTCTCCCTACATTATACTTGCAGCACTAAATTGGCTAGTCGCGCTTGGTTTTGAGCACTTGCTTCAGGGCAGCCAGTTCATCGCGGAGTTTAGCAGCGGTTAGGAAGTCAAGGTCTTTGGCAGCAGCTTCCATTTGCTTTTCCGTTTGCTTAATTAGCTTCTCCAGGTCTGGCTTGCTCATGACGGATACTACGGGCTCGGCGGCAATAGCCAGGGTCACATCATCGGAAGGGCCAGCATACCCTTGGGGTTCCGTGATGCGGTAGTCCGACAACGAGGTCTGCTCCATAATGGCTTCGCGGGATTTGCGCACGGTACGCGGCGTGATGTTGTGCTCCTCGTTGTAGGCAATCTGTGTAGCGCGGCGGCGATTTGTTTCGTCAATGGCCCGCTGCATGGAACCCGTAATACGGTCGGCGTACATAATAACCTTGCCCCGGTCATTACGCGCGGCGCGGCCCATGGTCTGGATAAGGCTGCGCTGGTCACGCAAGAAGCCTTCCTTATCAGCGTCAAGAATGGCTACCAGGCTCACCTCAGGCAAGTCGAGTCCTTCCCGGAGCAGGTTCACGCCAATGAGTACGTCAATTTCGCCGAGGCGAAGCTGCCGCAGAATTTCTACCCGGTCCAAGGTTTTTACATCGGAGTGCACGTAGCTCGACTTGATACCGAGGCGCTCCATGTATTTCTGCAGTTCCTCGGCCATGCGCTTGGTCAGAGTAGTCACCAGCACCCGATCACCTTGCTTCACGCGGTTGTCTACTTCGTCCAGCAAGTCGTCAATTTGATTGATGCTGGGTCGGATGTCGATTTCCGGGTCAAGCAGGCCAGTAGGTCGAATGATCTGTTCTACTACTACCCCATTGGCTTGGGTTAATTCATAGTCGGCCGGGGTAGCCGATACAAACACGGCCTGCCGGTACATGCTTTCAAACTCATTGAACGTTAGGGGGCGGTTGTCGAAAGCAGAAGGTAAGCGGAAGCCGTACTCAATAAGGGCAGCCTTGCGGCTCCGGTCGCCACCCCACATAGCCCGAATCTGAGGCATGGTAGCGTGGCTCTCGTCCACTACAAGTAGGAAGTCATCGGGAAAGTAGTCGAGTAGGCAGAAGGGACGCGAGCCGGGCTGGCGGCCGTCGAAGTAGCGCGAGTAGTTCTCAATGCCGGAGCAGTAGCCTAGCTCGCGAATCATTTCCAAGTCAAATTCCGTGCGCTCCATGATGCGTTTGGCCTCAGAATCGCGTCCCTCTTTTTCGAAGTAGGCGTGCTGCTGCACCATGTCGTACTGAATTTCCTTGATTGCCTGGTTCAGGGTGTCTTTGCCCGTCACAAACAAGTTGGCCGGGTAGAGGGTCACTGACTTTTCGTCGCCGAGCTTTTTGCCGCTGGCTGGGTCAATCTTATGGATGGCTTCTATCTCGTCGCCGTAAAAGAAGATACGGTACGCGTGGTCGGCATAGGCCGGAAACAGGTCTACAGTGTCGCCCTTTACACGGAAGGTACCGCGCGTGAATTCTGCTTCGGTGCGGGAGTACAGAATCTGCACAAAGGAATACAGCAAGTTGTTGCGCGAGTACCGCAGGCCCGGCGCCAGGTAAATCACGTTTTTGCCGAACTCTTCTGGATTGCCAATGCCGTAGATGCACGACACGGAAGCTACTACAATTACATCGCGCCGCCCACTCAGGAGCGTGGAGGTGCAGTGCAGCCGCAGCTTCTCAATCTCTTGGTTGATGGCCAAATCTTTCTCAATAAAGACGTCGGTGCTGGCAATGTAGGCCTCGGGCTGGTAGTAGTCGTAGTAACTGATGTAGTACTCGACGGCGTTGTTGGGGAAGAACTGCTTGAACTCGCCGTAAAGTTGGGCCGCCAGCGTTTTGTTGTGGCACAGCACAAGGGCGGGCCGGCCTGTTTCGGCAATAACGTTGGCCATTGTAAAGGTTTTGCCCGTGCCCGTGGCCCCAAGCAGCACCTGCGCCGGCTCACCATTGTTCACACCCTCTACCAGTTGGGCAATGGCCTGGGGCTGGTCGCCGGTGGGTTTGAATTCTGAGGTCAGTTGATATTGCATGCAGGAAGAGAAGGTATGACGAAACCGCCTGGATCATCGGTCAACAGGCCAGCCTAGGATAACTGCATTAGCAAAGTGTAGGTTTCTTGGGAAACAAAAAAACCTGCCCGCGATGCGGACAGGTGTTGCGCAACCACTACCTCCTAGCTAGCGTGGAGTAAGGCGTAACGTAGCCGTTGAGGGCTTACTAGCGGTAGCAGCACTTGGATATGGATCGACGGAAGCTAACACAAGCCAGTACGGCACGGCCTCTATTACCACGGCGGCTGAGTCATTCTGGCAAGCGCCTAGGCACAGCGAGGTAAGTTGTGCGTCTCCGGTTGCACCCCGCAATTCCACCTCGGCCAAAGCTTGCCCTTGCCAAATGCACTGCATGTTGGTGGGGCAACGCGAATCAGAAAGCTTGGCGACTCGCAGCAGCACCGATTTACCAGCGGTTTTAACAGTAGCACTCTGACTAGCCCGGAGTTTTACTGTGCCATCGATGACAGGCGTGACGTCGTTTTTTTGGCATTGCACTAGGCCCAACGCAGCCCAGAAAAGCACAAGGACTAGTAACGTTTTCATCATCTAGCAGATATTAGAACAACGAAGCAGCACAAGCTCCTTGCTTAGGTTAACGAGGGTCGCGCCAGACTAGTACAGGGTTGGTTGCGGCAGCAGCAAAGTCGCTGCATCGGCCGTCGCCTTGGTTGGCGGTACCGCCGCTGGCCGCACACAGTATGTTGCCGCACCCGTCGAATAAGTAGTTGTAGTTGTTGCAGCAGCCCCCCGTAACAAGGTACACCGTTTGGCCGTGGTAAGTGTACTGGGTTACTTCGGCAGCGGGCGTCTGCTTGGGCTTTTGTTGGAGCTGTTCAATTAGGGTATTAGAAAAATTAGCGGGACAGGCATTATTACCCAGGGAATCTAACTCACTGCTGCAGGCAACCATACTGGTCCATAGCAGTAGCAGCCCCAGGAGGCTAAGAAGGCGGTTCATGATATGTTGAAAAGCGAAATCAACTCTGAATATAGCGCGTAAAATAACTTAGTGAATAGGTGCTACAGGCCGGTTGGCACCAAATTCTACGCTTGCCTCAATTCCTACACTATATGGGCGGCTTTGATTTCTCATTGACTGCGCGGGTCGCGCATTCATGGTGTTAAAACCCGCATCAACAGTAGGCCCTACCGACACGCTCCAGGAAGCCGCTGCTGGCTGGTAGCGCATGCCCGCTCCGCCGCGCCCAGAAACCAACACTTGGCGGTAGGGAGATTCGGCGGTAGTGAGGGTATAGGTGCGGGTAGCTTCTGGAGCACCGCCCAGCTCTGAGCGGCTACCTAGCAGCAGGTTTACGGCAGCTCCTACTTTGGCGTAAAGCGATACACCCGGCCGGCTAGAGGCATAGCGCACCTCCACCGGAATACCCGCCGTACGGTAGCGGTACGTAGTAGTACGCGCTGCCTGTGGAGCCCGCGAAGCGAAGCTAGGCCGAGGGCTAAAAAGGGCATTAGCAGCCGTGAGACCTACTTGCTTGCCATCAACAAAGCCGTAGGAAGTAGCTGAAGTGGCACGTTGCTCGGCTACCTCAGCTCCCGTGCGTACACTCAACTTGCGGTTTAGCGCATAATCTACAGTAACGGCGAGACGCTGGCTAAGACCTGCCCGCAAGTTGCGACGGTACTCCGTTTCGGCGTCTTCTTGGTAGTAGTCGTTCAAGGCCAGCGTGAGCGGATCGGCCTTTATTCTACCGTCGGCCTGGGAGAAGTTGATATTAGGATTGTAGGCACCGGCACTATAGCTGCCCCCTACACGCAGGCGGTGCCACAGCTTGGTGGGTTGCTTTTCTTCTACCGTGGGTTCGTTGGCAGCCAACATAGCACTCTTCATGGCCGGCATTGCCAGCAACGAAGGCTTCAGTGTATCGGGTAGGCGCAAGCAAGGGCACTGCGGAGGCGAGCCTGCAGAGCCGCCAAGCCCGAAGCTTCTTCTGAACCCAAGCCTGTTGTGGAGGCCAATCCTGTTGAGTTGGAGGTCAAGGAAAACGTAGAGGCCATGGAAGCACCAAAAGCACCACCCGCCCCGCTTTGAGAGCCTGCCCTGTAGCCAGTGCCTCCACGAGAACCCCAGTACTCGGCGGAAGCAACAGTAGTGGCACCAGTACCGATTTCCATGCCGGCAGCCTGACCCATTGCGGCCCGCGCCGTTTGGTAGGCGTCTGCTAGCGTTTCCGACAGGCTACGGTCGGCGGCGCCTGCTCTTGTCCCATTGGGAGTAGTGGCGGCTTGGGCATAAGCCGACCCCGCGGAGCCACCTTCTAGCAGACCATCTGGCGCTACGGCCGTACCGGAAGCAGTTCGGCTAGCTTGGGACAACATACCGTTGGCAGCGCCACGTCCAGCAGTGCTTGGAGCAGGGTAGTTGGCCGCTATTTCTTCTGATTGGCTGGAGCCGAACTGGCGTAGTGCCGCCCAGCCACCAAACCCAAGAGCGAGCAGCAAGCAAGCAGCCGCTACCCAGCGGTGTACCACTAGGCGCCGGCGGAACGTGTTGTTTTGCTCGGACACCATTTCTAGGTCGAGTTGTTCCCAAAGGTTGCTGCGCGGAGCTACCTCGGCCTCCGCAAAGGTTTGCTGGAACAGATATTCCAGGTCACCGGTGGGGCGCGGGTCTTGGGGAGTAGGAGTGTTAGGAGCGGAAGCTGCCATGCGTGCGTTGAGCGTCAATACGCTCTAATTTACTTTTCAAAATAGCCCGTGCGCGGGAGTACTGTGATTTGCTGGTGCCTTCGGAAATACCCAGCATGTCGCCGATTTCCTTATGCCCATACCCCTCGATAGCAAACAGGTTGAACACCATGCGGTAGCGCGGTGCCAGGTCCTGAATCATACCTAGCAGCTCTTCAAAATTGTAATTCGACAGGGTAAACTCTTCACCTGCCAAGTCTTCCGGATACTCACCTCCGTCGCTTACCGCCACCAGGGGGGCGTTGCGGCGGTGCTGGCGCAGGGCGGCATTCACCATGATGCGGCGAATCCAGAACTCCAACGGACACTCCCGGCGGAAGTTCCCAAGGCTCTTGAATACGGTTAGGAATCCATCCTGCAACACGTCTTCCGCCTCGAAAGTGGTTTGCGCATAGCGCATACACACGGCCATCATACGGCCAGCAAAACGTTCGTAGAGGTATTTCTGCATCAGGCGGCTGCCAGCTAAGCAGCCGTCAATCAGCTCCGAATCGGAGAGCTGCGAAGGCGGGGTAAGAGTACGCACAGGAGCGGATGACGACGAGGATAGGGAATCCGGGCGGGCAGCAGCGGCCCCTCCGCTACCGGGTAGTAGGCTGCGTAGCCCACCCCCAGCTCCCAAAGCAGCCGATAAAGTGCTCATTGGGCACGCCGACCCAGCTGGCCGGTGGTTAGTCGCTCACAAACGGCCCGCCCCTCTCTCGGAGACTCAGTACCGCTACCGTAAGGATGCTGCATACGCTGCAAAAAGTTGAATAACACGCTTATAATAAAAGCCATTTCCTGGAAGCAGGTAAGCGGCTTCACAGGTAAGAGGGCAGCAAGGCTAACAGAGGTTGCACAAGCCTAAAAAAAACCTGAGCCACTGCTCATTTTTTATTATCAATCAATCTATTACTTCTAAAAATACAGAAAAGAATAAGTAACCTAGCGAGTTGAATGTACATACACACATCAGGCGCAACCTCCGCTGTCACGCCGCGTAGGTGTAGGCGCGGCTGGTCCCCAGCTATTAGTCTTCTTTCACTTTACCCCATCCCATGAAAACGCTCATCCTGTTTTACTCAACCTATGGTCATGTCTACAAACTGGCAGAGGCTGTGGCCGAAGGTGCACGCCAAGTAGCCGGCAACGAGGTAACCATTAAGCGAGTACCCGAGACGCTGTCGCAGGCCATTTTGGACCAAACCGGCGCTACTCAAGCACAGAAGGCTTTTGAGCACATTCCCGTAGCTACCCCAAATGAACTGGCCGAGTACGACGCAATCATCTTTGGTACGCCTACGCGCTACGGCAACCTGTGCGGACAGATGCAGGCGTTTATGGACAGCACCGGCGGTTTATGGGCCAAAGGCGCACTGGTTGGTAAGGTTGGAGGCGCTTTCGTGAGCACCGCTACCCAGCACGGTGGCCAGGAAACTACCCTGCGCGCTTTCCACACGGAGCTGCTCCACCACGGTTTTGTGATAGTAGGCCTGCCCTACGCTTGGCAGGGCCAGATGGGCCACGAGGATGTAACGGGTGGCACGCCGTATGGCGCCAGCACCGTGGCTGGTGGCCAGGGTGAGCGGCAGCCGAGCGAGAACGAACTGGAAGGCGCCCGTTTCCAGGGCCGTCATACCGCTGAAATTGCTAGCAAACTCGCGAAGTAATCAGCTTCATAGGTCTCACTACACAGAGAAGGACGCTTCTCCTACCCCACGACTCCCAGGAGCGTTGGGTGGGAAGAGCGTCCTTCTCTTATTGTATCGGCCAGACCAACTCAGAGTTGGTTATAGGCACGAATGAGGTTGGTGAAGGCTTCCCGGTAAGTGTCGCCGATGGGCAGCAAGCGCCCCGCTACCTGCACCTTGCCGCGTTCTACGTGTTCAATACGGCTGAGTGCCACCAGAAATGACTTATGGATGCGAGCAAACCGCTCGGGAGGCAGCACCTCTTCCACCCGCCGGAACGACTGTAGCGTGAGCACCTTGCCCGACGTGGTATAAATCATAAGGTATTCCTTCATGCCTTCGATGTACAGAATATCATCGAAGGCGACACGCTGCAAGCGGTGTTCGTTTTTCACGAACATGGCATCGGGGGCAGTGGGCGTGGCATCGGCTGGGGCAACTGCGGGCGGAGCCCCTACTGACCCAACGGTGGGTAGCTGGTGCCGCACCTTTTGCACGGCTTGCATAAACCGTTCGAAGGCAATGGGCTTGAGCAGGTAGTCGGCCGCGTTTAGCTCGTAGCTACGCACGGCGTACTGGTCGTAGGCAGTGGTGAAAATGATGCGAGGCCCCGGCTTAGGCAGCAGTTGTGCCAGTTGCACCCCCGTGAGACGGGGCATGTGAATATCCAGAAAAACGATATCAACGGGGTTATCCTGCAGAAACGCTAGCCCAGCCAGTGCATCATCAAACTGACCTTTCAGTTCTAGCCCCGGCACCTGGCACAGTAGTCGGCCAAGAGGTCTAAGGCCAGAGGCTCATCATCAAGGATAGCGCAGGTCATGAGGGCAGCAAGGCTAAAGTGATACAGGGAGTTACGGAGGCAAGCAGCGGTTTAGCTCAACAAGGTAAGCGTAACGACGTGTTGGCCGGGAGTACTCTGCACGTCCAATACGTAGCGGTTGGGGTAGAGCAGTGCCAAGCGGCGGCGCAAATTGCTGAGGCCTACCCCACCCGGCTGCTCAGGCAGCTGACGCAACTCATCGGGGGGCGCCACGTGATTCAGCACCCGAAAAGTGAGGCGGCCGCTTGGCTGCAAGACAAGGGAAATGTGCACCGCCACCGGGCGGGCCGCTAAGTCGCCGTGCTTGAAGGCATTTTCCACCAGCGGCAGCAAGAGTAGCGGGGCAATGGGGTGGGCGCAGTCGGGGGAGGTACCTTCACTATCAAAGCGAATGGCATCGGGGGCGGACGCAGGCAGACGGAGGCGCTGCAAGTCCAGAAAGGATTGTAAATGGGCCAACTCCTGGCTGAGGGGCACGGTATCGGTGCTGCTTTCGTACAGCAGGTAGCGCATGATTTCGGAGAGGCGCAGCACCGCTTCGGGCGCCTTGTCCGACTTCCGGCTCGTAAGCGAATAGATATTATTGAGCGTGTTGAAGAGAAAGTGCGGGTTAATTTGGGTTTTGAGCATGGCTAGCTCCGTGAGCAACTGCTGATGCTCTAGCTCCCGGCGGTTGCGCAGGCCACCCAGGTAGTCGCCGGTCACGCGAAGGCCCGAACTGAAAAAAATGGTCATCAGGCCCATGATACCATAGGGAATTATCATTTCCAGGGCCTGGCCCTTTGCTCGCACATCTTCCGCAGCACCGCCTACTACCCAGGATGCGCCAAAGCGCAAGGGTATATACACAAGAAGCAGCAGCACTACACCTCCGATATACTGCCCGAGCCGCCCCCGTCCCAGCGTGCGTGGTATCAGGAGCACCCAGTTAGTATAGAATACGCTAGCCGAAAGTAAGTCGGTGAGCAGGGCCCGCAGCAGTAGCATTTCCTGAGGCTGGCGGTTTTTGGGGTTGGCCTGGTTGTAGAATAGCATGAGGCCGTCTAGCAGAAACAGCACACCCCAGAACAGGATGTGCACCCACAGAGGCACCGATGCTACCTCATCGGTGCGCGGCCACCAGTCGAGCCGGGAAAAGGCGCGCAACCGGGCGCGCCGACTGCGAGTAGGCGACGGAGCCACATCTGCAGCGGCGCTAGTTGAGCTAGAAGGCAAGACAGTTTCCACGCTGGAAGATACCACGCACCGCCCCTATCTGTTGCTGGGTTTCAACCAACACCCCAGCCCAGCGCACCAACGGCAGTTGCGTGGGCCTGAAACTAAGATGGCTACCCCACAGAGCCCCGCAAACCGTGTTCGGTACCCGAAAGAGGGCTTTGTAGCACCGCCCCGGCGGGTTGGTTGAATACTCACCAGTAGGTATAGGGGAGCCAGTAGGTTTGCGCCGTTCCCACTGTTCTTTCTGCGCTATGACAACAACACCGCTCCTGCTGGAAACCCAAGGCCTCCACTTCCGCTTCGGCAAACGCGCTATTCTACAAGACATTAACTTGCAGGTGGCGCCGGGTAGCATCTATGGATTTCTGGGCCCGAACGGAGCCGGTAAAAGCACGACCATGCGTCTGCTCCTGGGGCTGTTGCGGCCGGCGGCGGGCCGCATTCAGCTATTTGGGCACGACCTAGCCCAGCACCGGGTGGCCCTGTTGAGTCGGGTAGGTGCGCTCATCGAAAACCCCTCCCTCTACGACCACCTCACGGGCCGCGAGAATGTGGACGTCACGCGCCGGCTGCACGGCGTACCACCCGCTCGCACGGCAGAAGTTCTGGAGATTGTGGGCCTGACAAATTCCGCCAATCGGCCGGCCAAGGAATACTCCTTAGGCATGCGCCAACGCCTCGGATTGGCCCTGGCCCTGCTCCCCGACCCGGACCTTCTTCTTCTCGACGAGCCGACCAACGGGCTTGACCCCAATGGCATTATGGAGATGCGCGGGCTGCTACAACGGCTACGGCAGGAACACGGCAAAACCATTCTGCTATCAAGCCATCTTATCAGTGAGATTGAGAAAGTAGCGACCCACGTAGGTGTCATTCAGCAGGGCCGGCTGGTGTTTCAGGGCCGGCTACCGGAGCTGCAGCAACTACACGCCGGTAGGGCCCAGGTAATGCTGGAAACTGCCAGCGCCGATACGTGCCGGAACTTGCTACCACACTTGCTGGGTGGGGCCATGCTAACGGGAGCCAGCACGCTGCAGCTACCCTTCACTTCGCAGAACCAAGTAGCAACCCTGGCCGAGGCGCTGGTAGCGGCGGGCCAACCTATCTACAGCCTGCGGGCGGAGCAACCCAGCCTCGAAGACACCTTCCTTCACCTCACCGAAACCAGCGCCGCCCTATGAGCACTGCCCTCGCTCCTTCGTTTGCCTTGCCCGCTGCCCCAGGCCTCCTCACTCAACTCCACCGCTGCTTGGCGGCCGACTACCAGAAGCTACGCCGCACCGTGGCCTTGTGGCTTGCAGTAGGTGGCGGTGCCCTACCCGTCCTGCTGAACTTCTGCATCTTCTACTCGAAAGGGCAGTACATCATAAAGCCGGGGCAAAACCCGTGGCCCCAGTACGTGAGCATGAGTTGGCAAACCTCCTCTATTCTTCTGCTGCCCCTTTTCATGGTGTTGCTAACCGGTTTGCTAACCAATGTGGAACACCGAGCCAGTGGCTGGAAACACGTGCATGCCCTACCTGTTGGGCGCTGGGCAGTGTATAGTAGCAAGCTGCTGATCCTGCTGCAACTGACGCTGCTGGCCGAAACGCTCTACGTAGTACTGCTCCTAGGTGCGGGCGTGCTGCTGGGCTGGCTGCGACCGGGCCTGGGCTTCCAAGCCAACCATCCTGATCTATTACCCGTGGCCACCATGCTGGGGCACACCTTCATAGCCACTCTGGGCATGCTAGGTGTGCAATACGTAGCGGCCTTGTGGTGGCGAGGTATGGTAGGCCCGCTGGGGTTAGGTATTGCGGGCATCGTCACGGGGCTCACACTGCTACGCTGGGAACACATTGACTTGATTCCATACGCCGCCACTACCCGCGTGCTTGGTGCCTTAGGGGGCAAAGGCGCCCTAACTGTGAACCCCCACATGATGCCCGCCGAGTGGTACAGCTTGGCCTGGTTTGCTGGCTCCCTGCTACTAGGGTACTGGCTATTGCGCATGCGTCGCGCCGATTAATCTCCCGTTTCTGGCCCTGAACTGCAACCTACCCCATTGTGGTGGTGCCTATGTCCTCGTCGAGCTTATAGCTGCTCAACAGCCCTTTGCTACGCTTCAGGATATGATTTGAACAGCCCACACATTTTTACTTTGCGAGTTTCCCGCCTCCCCTTCTCTTTGCTACTCCTTCCCGCTATTCACCTAATGAAACACCCATATCTACCCTTATTATTAACCGGCCTACTGGCGGCCCCAGCTCTGGCCCAAACTACGCCCCCCGCTGGTGCCCGTCCCAGCGGCACCACCAGTCAGGCGCCAGCCCGCGCGGTACTGCCCGCCACGCCCAAGGGCACGGGCCGCCTTACCGGACTTATCCTTGATGCTACCACTAAAAAGCCCGTGGAATATGCCACGGTGGCACTTCTGCCGGCTACGGGCAACACGCCTATTGATGGGACAGTATGCGACGACCGGGGCCGGTTCACGCTACGCGATTTGGCACCTGGCTCCTACCGGGTGCAGGTAAGTTTTCTGGGGTATACTAGCCGCACCGAAACGGTGACCGTCACGGATGGTGCTACCGATATTGGTTCGCTCACCCTTGCCTCCTCGGCGCAAAAGCTGGGCGAGGTAACGGTAACCGGGGAGCGGGACGTGGTAGAAACCAAGCCCGACCGCATTGTCTACAACGCCGATAAGGACCTCACGAACTCCGGGGGTACAGCAGCGGATGTACTGCGCAAAGTGCCGCTGGTGAATGTGGACCCCGACGGCAACGTGGAACTCCGGGGCACCAGTAATGTGCGCGTGCTCATCAACAACAAGCCCTCTGGTATTGTGGCCTCGTCGGTGGCCGATGCCATGAAGCAGATTCCGGCCGACCAAATTAAGAGCGTGGAGGTAATTACCACTCCTTCGGCCAAGTACGATGCGGAGGGCACGGGAGGCATCATCAATATTATCCTTAAGAAGAACAACCTGGAGGGCCTCAATGGCTCGGTGGGCTTAGCGGGCGGTACGCGTAGCTCCAACGGCAACACCACCGTGAACTACCGCAAAGGCAAGGTAGGGCTGAGCAGCTCAGTAAGTGGCTTTATTTTCTACAGCCCCAACCGCTCCGACTTACGCCGCTATCAGCCCGATGCCAACGGCAACGAGGCCCTAACGCTCACGCAGAACGGAAGCGGTAATACCATTGGTGGGGGTGGATTCGGGCGGATGAGCCTGGACTATGACCCGGCGAAGTACCACAACCTGACGTTGAGCTTGCAGGGTAACTTATTCCGCAACAGCGGCGACAATACGCTGTATAATTTCAATGCGCCGTTCAACCCCACTGGCAACCCGCTAATTCGCAACTCGGAGTTTACTCGGTATTCGGACCGCATGTTCAATACCCAGAGCTACGACGTGAGTGGCAGCTACACCCGCACATTTGAGGAAAAACGCCGCGAGTGGAGTGTGCTAGCCCAGCACACTCGCAACCGCAACAACCAGGATTATAGCCTCGACCAGTACAACAACGAAGGCCGCGGCATGGAGCGCAACACGGGCATCGACTACCGTGAGGAAAGCTTGAACCTGGCCAAAAACCTGGAAACCACCGTTCAGACCGACTACACACATCCTTTCTCGGAAACTGCTACCCTGGAAACCGGGGCCAAGGCGATTCTGCGCCGGGTAAGTAGCGACTACGACGTGTCGGAAGATCGACTAGGCAACGGGCCACTGATTCGTAGTGATGTGCGCTCCAACCTGTTTGACTACAACCAGGATGTGCTGGCGGCCTACGGTACCTACGGCTTTAACCTAAGCAAGAAGCTGAGCACCCGCTTGGGTACCCGCCTAGAGCACACCCGCATTGACGGCAGCTTTGCGCAAGAGCAGAGCGAAAACTCGGGCGTAAACCAGAAGTACACCAACGTGCTGCCCAACGTGAGCTTAAGCTTCCAGCCGGGCAACCCTAAGAAGCCGGGCCAATCGATTCGGTTGGCGTATTCCCGGCGTATTCAGCGCCCCCAGATCTTCTACCTCAACCCCTTCGTCAACGCCACCGATACGCTCAACATCAGCTACGGCGAACCACAGCTGCGTCCCGAGCTTACGGATAGCTATGAGCTGAACTTCACGACGTTCATCAAGAGCTCGGTCCTGAACATTTCTACCTACGCCCGCCGCACGGGCAATGCCATTGAAACGTACCGTTTCATCGACGAAAACGGCGTTAATAATCAAACTTTCCGCAACATCGGGCGCAATGCTACCTATGGCATCTCCCTGTTCGGCTCGGTAAAGCCCGTGCCGAAGTGGGATGTAAGCGGCAACGTGAACGTGTACTATGTTTCGCTGAAAAGCCCTTCTCTGGATCTGAGCAATGATGGGGTAATGTATAACCTGAACCTAAACTCGGGTTACAAATTTGAAAAGGGCCTCAGTGTGCAGTTCTTTGGTGGGCTCAATTCCCCACGCATTCAGCTCCAGGGCAAGCAAGCCGCCTGGACGTTCTACTCCATAGGGCTGCGCAAAAATCTGCTCAAGGACAAGGCCGACCTCACTCTGAACGCCGACAACTTCCTCTCGGCGACCCGCAACCTGCGCACCACGCTCGACACCGACCAGTTCCGCCAGATTAACAACAACTACATCTACCTGCGCGGGGTACGCTTGGCTTTCAACTACCGCTTTGGCAAAGCCTCTACCCAGCCGCAGAAGCGCCGCCGGGGCATCCAGAACGATGACACCAAGCAAGGCGAAAGCAGCCAGGGCCAGCAGTAGGCTCCTGTGCTAAGATAAAAAGAAAGGTCCTGCTACGGCAAACGTAGCAGGACCTCTTTGTGTATGAAGGTGCTTGTGCTGCCTATTGACTACACAAACTTATGGTAGCGCAACAGCTCCATAAACGCGTCGCGGTAGGTTTCACCAATAGGCAAAGAGGTGCCGTGCACTTGCACGCGAGTGCGCTCTACGTACTCGAGGTGGCGCAGATTGATCAGGTAGGACTTGTGAATGCGGGCGAAGCGACCGGGAGGCAACAGTTCCTCCAGCTTGCGGAAGGATTGCAGGGTAAGAATTTTGCCGCTGCCTGTGTACAGCATCAAGTATTCCTTTTGGCCTTCTACGTAGTAAATATCGGCTACCAGTACCCGGCGCAGGCGGTTGTCGTGGCGCACAAAAAGGGCTTCCTCTCCCACTGCCCCACCCATTTCGGGGGCCTCGGGGGTAGCGGGCGTGGCCGCCGGCGTCGGCTGGCTCAGGGCGGCCCGGGCCCGGTGGGCTGCCTGCACAAACCGCTCGAAAGAGATAGGCTTGAGCAGGTAGTCTAAGGCGGGCAGCTCGTAGCTCTGCACGGCGTAGTTGGCGTGGGCCGTGGTGAAGATAATACGCGGCCCCGGCTGGGGTAGCAGCTGCGCCAGCTGTA
>NZ_JZIR02000052.1:0-51573 GCF_000961955.2 Hymenobacter sp. AT01-02 | reverse complement strand
GTGCGGCCAATGGCTGCACGACCACGGTGGGCGGGCGGCCGGCCGGCCCCGTCGGATGGCAGCCGCAGTGTGAGGGGTCGGGGTAGAAAGCGGTGAAGGAAGCCGCATGGGCAATCAGCCAACTGCGTAGTTCGGCTTCGTAGCTCAGGGCCTCCCCATCGTAGATGCTAGCCTGCTTTGCTAGGGTGCTGGCGTCAACTGGCTCTGAATGCTCAGATTTCTTGCGCACTATTCCATTCCTAACAACAGTGGTTTGCGAGAAGGGCCAGTACTGAGCAGCCGCGGCGTGCACCAGAGCAGGGATAGCGCGGGCCTTCAACTCCACCCAATCACCCGTAAGCCATTGGATGGGCTCTGCCCCTTCCTCTGGCTCCACTGCATCTAGCTCGGTGCGGCGCTTCAGCTCTTCGTAGAGTGCATCACCAAACACAGGACGTAGGCGGCGCTGGGCCCTGAGCATGTGCGGTTCTAAGCGGCCCGGGTCGATCTGAGGTAGTTCGATATAGGGCTCAAAATCTTCACGGCTAAACAGCAGGGTTTCCATTATCGGCAGGGGCTGGTTGCCCAGCCAGCGCGGCGGCTTGCTGGAGCGTTAGATTTTCAATAGAGAAATCCTTTAGATTCTTGAAAGGCTGCGTGCCGTCCGTCAGCTGGAAATCACAAAACACCGCTTCGAAGCCGCGCTCGATGCTACGCTGAGCCGAGTTGACGACTAGCGCCTGCACGTAGGCTACCGCGTCCTGAAATTCCTGCCAGCTACCCAACTTGCCCGCTATCTCACGCCCCAGCAGTACGCCTGGCATCTGCATGGCTTCCCGGATGTTGGCCTTAATCGCCTCCTCATCCGTCACGTAGCGTTTGCTGGCATCGGGGGCCGTTAGGGTATCAACACTTGGCTTATTCTCTGGCTTATCAGCATACTGCAATAGAATGCGGCTACCTTCAGGACCTACAAATTGCCCGTACTTTATATCGTTGGCATCCAGTACTTCTTGCGTTGGCTTTGTGGTACCGTACTCGGTAATCATCACCTGAGCCGAATAGCCCGAATCCAAGTCACGCGCCCGGCTGCGCTTCAAATTCGGCTCCGAGTACACATCATCGAGCACAGCATCAATGAGTGGGCGCGGGTGTAAGTAGGCGCCCGTACGCTTCTGAAACCAGTAGTAGATTTCGCCCGGGTAGCCTTGTAGCCCAACTACTTCATCCTTGTCGTTACGCCAGTCTAGCGCCCGCTTCAACCGCTCTTCGGGCTTTTCGCGCGGGTTGAACACGGGCACCTTCTGCATACCCGACCGGTTGGCATAGGTAGTGCCCCGTTTGGCAACAGCCGCCGGGTTGCGCACCAGGCCGCACCAACGCGTAACGCCGTCGGCTTCGGGGAAGTAGGGCCGCACCTGCTCTTTAGGTTGATGCAGCACCTCGCAGGGGTGGCCGTTGGCGTTGATGTTCACTCGCACGGCCCAGCCTTCTAGGTAGGACGAGTTGTTGGTTACTGGCTGTAGCAAGCTGTCCATGGTGCCGCCAGCCCGATCAATCACGGCTTTATAAAAAGTCTTATCCTTGAAGCCGTTGCCCTCAATGAACTGGGCTTTGCGCTCGGCACACACGGTAGCCGTGCACTGGCGGCCATGGCGTGCAGTAGCCGCTGCGGATACAAGTTGTCATCCCCCCACTTTGGGTAGTCAGTCGGCGTGGTGAGCGTGATGATATCGGGCCGCAACGACTGCGCTCTAATCACCTGACGCTGGGCCTGGGGTACGGGAGCAAGGGTGTGAGGAGCAGGAGTTTCGGGAGCAGTAGACACAGGGAAGACGAAAGGAGTGAAAGCAAAAAGGCCCGCCCCGACGTGCGGCGCGGGCCTTTTCGGGCAATAGCAGGTAGCCGTAAGCTTACTTAGCGCGGAAGGCTAGGATAGCTTTAATAAGCTCAGCTTTGTTAGGGAAGCTCTTGGCGTCGCCTTCCTTTACCTCATCGGTATAGATAGCATCCAACTCTTCACGCCGCAGCGCATCAAGCTTGGCAAACTCCGCTTTGTACACGTCGCTGTTTTCGTCAGCCAGTGGGTTGCTGGTGGTCAGCGTAACCGTAGCAGTAGTGCTTTCGCTGACAGGTGCAGGAGCCGTAGCAGCTGCCAGTGCAGCAACTTCCGCTTCATGCTCAGCAACGAACTGCGGGCCTTCTGCTTCAGTAATGCCGAAATGCAGCGCTAGTGCGGGGTCACCCTTCAGCAGCATGGCTACGCGACCATCTGTGAGGTTGGCATTGCTGAACACCTCCGGCGAATTATGCGGGCGGTAGGTTTGCTGGGAATCGGTGAAGGAATACTTCGGCTTGCTCATGGGAATGGTGGAAGCGAATAAAGTGGTGGAAGAATCGGCAGGCAGGCTACCCAGGTAGCGCATGATGGCCATGTAGGCAACCCCGAGCTTACCGGGGCAAGTGAGGCACACGGCTTCCCGGTTGGGATAGAAGGCCGCATGCACGGCGGCTATCTCTTCAGGAGCGGCGGCATGTGGGCCCGCCTGTTGCAGCAGACGAGCCCGTTCCACCCACCCTGGAACTAGCGTACTCATTAGACGGTGTACAGCGCCTCGAAAGCCAAGCGCGTGGCGTTGACATCATAGACGCCCGCAGTGAACACCATGAAGTAATCAGCCAAGCCTTTCTCTTTGGTGCTGGTGAGGGTGCCGGCAACACCGCCCCCCAGGTCCTCGTTTTCGCTGTCGGTGTTCATAGCCGACGGACGCAGGCCCGCATTCAGACCGAGAATCTTGTAGTAGCCATTATTGTCGGGCGTGATGGAAACAACACCCTCCGGCTCAGCGGCTAAATCTTCCATCGTTTCGGCCTGCTCGGGGCCTGGGTCGAAGGCTACCAGGTCTAAGCTGTGGGTGTAGCGAGGCCCGTAGGTGCCTTGCGACAACTCAGCTCGGGCGGCGTTGCTGCTACCCATGCCCTCGAAAAGAAAGCCTTTTTTGGTAGCTACCAGCGTAAGCGAGAGGCCCTTCTTAATGGTCGCGTGACGCACAATTCCGGCAATATCCGTCTTGCGAATCAGCACGGTTCTAGGCTTCAGGCCCGATACACCCGTTTCGCAGGGTGCGGCGGCGCCTTTCTTAAGTTGACGGCAAACTGCCATAGGTCTAGTCTCCTATAGTTGAAGGTGAAGAATGGCCCCAGCCTAGCTGGCCGGGGCGTTTTCGCGATAGGATAGGCTAGTAGGCAGCTAGCATCAGGTCCGAGCTCATCACCTTCACGTCCATCTTAAACATGGAGCGCATGTGCGTGAAGCGCGTTTCCCGGTTGTACCAAGCGTCTACCTCGGTAGCGGCATCGTAGCTGTCGAAACCAGCCCGCAAGTTGCTGCGCGTGGTGAGCAGCGCCCGGTGAGGAAGATCAATCTTGCCCCCGATCTTGAAGTCACGCTTCAGGATTTTATCGAGGTCCTTCACCTTGATAATCGGCACATCGCGGAACGTAGGGGCTACCAGGCCGCCTTCCTGCAACAGCCAGCTCACGGCTACCTTGTCGTTGGACTCGCGGTAGTCTACCCAGTTGCCGGCAATGGAGCTGGTTACCAGGATGATTTTATCCGACGCATCTTCCAAATCCCCTTCGGCCGCATTGAGCAGCGCTTTGAAAATCTGGTAGGACTCAGCGGCGGGCAGAATCTGATCAGCGGACAGGTTCGCGGCAATGCTATAAGCGCGGTTGGAAGGACCTGCGTTGAATACCTGCTTAAAGGCACCGTCAACGGCATTGTAGTTCTTTACATCATCGGCACCACCCGTCAGCTTAGCGGCTGAAATCGTGGTATCACCGAGCAAGGCAAAGCGGTAGATGTCGTTCGTGATGGCATTGATAAACATATCCTGTACGAACTCATTCCAGTAGTTGACCGCCTGATCAGAAGCGGCATCACCGGGAACAATGCTGCTGGAGCGCTTGATCTTGATGAGGGCGTTTTGCAGGTCGTCCCGCTTGTAGCCTACATCCAGACCCCAGGCCATGAACACGCGGTCCAGGTCGGTCGCGCATTCCTGAATCCAGGCAATCATGGGCTTGGGGTCCCACGTGAGCTTGTCAAAGGGAATACGAACGGATGAAGCTGAGCGCCGCAACCCGGGTCGAGGTGCGTAACCTTCTCGAACTTGCCCACGAAGGGCACGTCCATTTTGGCTTTGATGCCATCCTCGATGACCATGATAGCCGACAGAATCGGGTCGGTTAGAATGGCTTTGAGGATGTAGGCCCGGAACTGCTCAGGACCGTAGAAAGGGGCCGCGCCAGTCAGCCAAGCGTAATCAAGAATGGTTTGAGCCATTGTCTGAAGAGATAAAAAAGTGCTAGAGAAGGGCTTGGGCTGGCTTACAGCGGGCGGCCGTGGTTTCTTTTCTGGCGGGCCTCGCGTGCCGAAGCGGCTTCGTCACCATGGGCCTTGGGCGCTGCTTTGCCCACTTGAGAAGGGGTCTGTACCTCATCGGTATCTACCACGGCCACACTGCCCGTAGCGGCGGCAATCGTGTTCAGGCGCTGGGCGGTTCTTGACTGGCCGGCTTTGATGGCCTGAATGGCTTCGCCCTGGCCTTTTACTACAGTCGTCAATCCCTGTAGGCTTCCAGGATTTGCTGCTGTACATCATCACCAGCAGTAGCCGTAACGGGTGGTACCGTATCCGTGGCCATGGTATCGGTGGTGTCGGTAGCCGTTGGGGCAATGAATGTAATAGCCCCTGCTACTGTGGTGATGGTGTTGCCATCGGTCAGCGCATAGGTGCTGTCGGCTACCGCTGTACCGGCGCTATCCGTCACCGAGTCGCCTACTTCGTAGGTATCCCGATCACCCGTATCAATAGTGAGGGTAACCGGCGTTTCGCCCGTAGTCGTGACAGCGAGGTTGGTAGCGGGCGTTTTGCCCAGCGACATAATACCTGATAGCAAAGCTTGCGCCTGCTCTTTCAGAGTTGCCATAAGTGAGGGTGCCGGCGCGGCCGGCTGCGGTTCAATAGTGACAGTGAGAGCAGTCGAGGGCCGGGCCAACGCAGTTACCGGCTGAACCACTAGGGTAGCAAAGCCAAGTTCTTGGGCGCGCTCAGGCGTGAGCGTGGTTTCCTGCGCCATCAATTCAGCCACCGTGGTTTCTTCCACGCCAGCCCGCGTGACGTACAGATCAATCAGGTTCTGCTCGTCACGCTTCAAATCGTTCACGTACTGCTGCATCTGATCAGCCGTGCCGATAGCACCACCCGAAGGCAGATGAATCAAAAATTCGGTGTGGGCGTGAATGCGGCGCTCCGAGCCAGCCAGGAAAACGGCCGTGCCAATACTGGAGCACTGTCCCAGGGCCTCGGTGATAATGGTGCAATCGGGCAGGCTACGCAGGTAATCGTAAATACCCATGCCTTCCGACACGTAGCCGCCAGGGCTATTGATGGTCACACGTACCGTATCGAACGGCTTCTGCCATTCCAACGCCGCCTTCACATATTCCAGGCTGGTGCTGCCACCCTCCTCATTGTTGGGCGAAATAATACCGGTGATAAACAGCGTTGCTTCCATGCACCACGAAGGTGCTAGGACTATTTAGGGATGCTTGAATTATTGACGCACCATTCTGCGTCAGCCTATTACCTTGGTGGCGTTTTCACCTTTTACCTTACCTCATGCCAACACGCGTACTCTCTATTTTCCTATTACTGTTCCTGCTCTGCGCTTCGTTTAGCTGCACCACCGGCAATGACGAGCCCGAACCCATGAAAGAATTGATAGACTTAACAGGACGCTGGGACGTTCACACGTGGGAATCAACTACCTACGATGAAAAGGGCGGCATAGAATCCGCTTTCAAATCGTACGGCAGGCCAGGCGACTACTACGAGTTTAGTGCGGACAAATCCTTTCAGTATCACTCGGAGGATTTAGGTGTAATTTCTGGCACCTACACGTACACAAAAACGTCCATGACCATGACCTACCAGCGGGGTACTTTTGCTGGCTTTCATGATATTACGGTGTTTACGCCAACCCAGCTCGAACTGACCAGCGGGAAACAGCAGGCTGGCACGCGCTCCAATGTGCAGCTGCTTACCTTGGTAAAGCACTAAGCTACTTTCGCGACCTTCTCCATCCCGGCAATGGCTCGGTACACTGTATCCGTGCTCACATCCAGTTCCTGGGCCACCATGCGCACAGCCCCAGCATTGTCCTGCGCATAGCGCAGGGAGGCCCGGAGCGTCTGCCACCGTAGATAGATATCCCGCTGACTAAACGCTTTCAGGTTAATAATCCCAGCTTGGTAGAGGGAGGTCAGATGGCCTCCCTCTTCTAGTTTATTCAGAATATCAATCACTTTCATAGGTCGGCGCGGGCTTCGTTACGGGCTTGCTTCTCCTGTTTAGTGCGTAGTTCGGTAATGTTGAGGTCAGGCGTGGGCAATGCTTTGTTGGCTTCGTAGAATACAGGCCCTAGCTCCTGAGCCACCGCACGGGCTAACTCGGAGTAGTCAATCTGTCCACCACCTGAGCGGCCTGACATGGCTGCCATATAGCTGGCATCATAGCGCACTACCCCGCCCTCGGCATAGCGAGCCATGGTAGCCGCCGGCATCGGGTCCTTATAACCGAAGGATTTCCCGCCGCCCATCTGGTTCAGGGTGCTGAGCAGCGGCCCGAACATTTTCACAGCCTGGGCTGTCATCACCGCTTCGCCGTTGCTGAGCATGGCTGGTATCAAATCTTCCTTGGGTCCACCAGGACCCAGCACCAGGCCGCCATCAGCAAAGGCCAATACCTGGGCGGTAGCGAAGGCAGCCTTTGCAATAGCAATACCCGAAAGAATAGCTGATTGCGAGATACCCGCTACCCCAGCCGTTACAAAGTTGGCCGGGTTAGCGGCGGCCGCGGCGGCAATAGCAGACAATTCCTTTTGTAGGTTCAGCCCGATTTCGGTGACAGCTAGTATTTTCTTGACAGCTAATGCCGCTTTACCGGCGGCTGATTCTTCGCCGAACAACTGAATAACTGTGTCAGTACCCTGCTGAGCCGCATCTACTACAGCCGCACGAGTCTGCATTTCCTGCTCAGCAAGCGCTTTCTTGCGCTCTACCGTTCGCTCAGCAGTGGCAATGTTCTGCTGGCTCTGGGCTTCCTCTTCGGCTGTAGTACTCTTGCCGTAGTCCTGAAGCGTAACGATGCGCGCCTGTTGGCCGGCCCGCTCGATGGCGGCCAAGGCCGCTTCGTGTTGGGCTTTGGTCACCTTACCATCGGCATACTGCTGATTGGTGAGGGTGCGCTGCTGGCTCAGGTAGGTTTCCAAGCTAGTCAGCGACTGCTGTAATTCTAGCTCTGCCTGGCTCTTGGTTGTCTCGGCGCGGGCTCTATCCTGCTGAGCAGCTTGGGCCTCCCTGCTCTGGCGGGTGTCGATGGCCGCTAGTCGGGCGTTCAGTTCCGCCTGAATAGCCTGGGCCTTCAGGATGAACTCTTCCTGACTGCCTTCCCGCGCACGGGCCAGCTGCGTGGCAATTGCGATCTGCTGGGCCTCGGCGGCTTGCTGGCGTAGGCGCTGCAGGTGCTCCCGATCTAAGGCCTCGATATCACTACGGTACTTCACCTCAATGGCTTTTTTCTGGCTGGCCGTCAAGTCAGCCTCTGTTAGAGCCAGGGCGCGCTGCTTCGCTAGCTTATCCTTCTCTAGCTGTAGCTCCTGCTCACTGCCTACTACAACTTTCGCTAGCCGAGCATCTATCTGGGCTATTTCTAGGTTCAGAAAGTCCTGTCGAATCTTACGCAAGCGCTCTTCGGCCTCCTTTTGCAGGGAAAAACGGTTCGTAATCAGCTCATTTTGCTTGCCGGCACTGTCTTCGAGGATGTCAAAATACTCGTTTTCAGCCTCCCCCCGGGCCCGCAACTGGTCAACGGTGGCCTTAGATTCGCCCCCACGGCGCTCTATTTCCTGATTAATGATGTTGAGGTTGCGTTTAGCCAGGTCAGCCAGCGTGTTTTGGCGCTTGATTTCGACCTTATAAGCATCCTCATTGGCCTTCGTACGCACTGCTAGGCTGTTATTCTCATCATCCCGCAGGTTTTTCAGGCGCTCCACATCATTCAGCAGCCGCTTATTAGTGGCAATATTCTTGGCTTGCGCAATATCCAAGGCCTGCCGAGCTTTGGCTAACTCAAGTGAAAGCTTCGTTTCCCGCTGAATTTCGTCGCCTACGCCCCGAAAACTGGCTTTGGCCGTTTCAGCGGCCTGGGCAAAGTCACCATTGAGGAACTGCATGGCCGCCTTGCCGAAGGTGCCGAACCGATCCGTAAGTACATCAACAGTAGCTCCGATCTGGGCAAACACTTGCTCCAGAATGCGCCCACCCTCAGCCGTCTGGGTGAGGTAGGTGATGAGCGAACCGACCACCACCAGGAACGCCCCCAGGCCAGTGGCAATGAGGGCTACCTTCAGAATCTTCGCAGCGCCCGTGCTGGCGCCCATGGCCAGGCGGCTGAGGTTCTGAATTTGGATCCATTTTTCCTGCAAGCCACTAGCCTTTTGCACGGCACCCCCGAACGTTTCCGTTTCACCAGCGGCATCGAGTAGAGCACTGGTGAAGGATTCCGTAGCTGGCTTACCTTCCTCCAACGTCTTATTGGCTGCTGCAATCTGAAAGCCGATTTTCCGGTAGGTTTCGCTGGCCTCCTCTCCGGTTTCCACTAGCTTGGCCTGCTCTTGCTCCAACTGCACCAAGTTCTCTACGGCTGGCTGAATGCTCTTCGCGTAGTTCTCAATGGTTTTAGTGGCCTCCTCATAGGTTTGGCCAGCCTGGGCCGCAGCCCGCTGGGCGGCCGTCAGGAAGCCCGCTTGCCGACGTTGGTTCTCAGCAAGTTCTTTTGTACCCTCCCCCAAGCTTTTCTCCTGAGCTTGGAGCTTGACCATCTCTTTTACCAACTGCTGTAAGCTGCCTGAGTAGTTGCCCACGTTGCGGCGGTTGTCGCCTACCGCTGACTCTAGTTCTTTCAGTTCGTCACTGATGGCCCGCGTCCGGAGCTGCAAGGCTTTGCCCGCCTCCGAGTTTTCGCGCTCCTCTATGCTGAGCGCATTATAGCTAGCCGTGGTCAAGGCCAGCTCGGCACGTAGTTGGTTGATGGAGCCCTCGGCTTCGCCGCTGACCTTGCCTAGATTTTCCAACTGCTTCGAAGCAGCCGCTTGATCTTTAACCTGCGCCCGTAGTTTCTCGCTCAGGCGCTGGGCCTCAATGCCGTACTCTTTCTCGGAAACGGAGCCATTCTTGAAGTCTGCCGTAAGCAGCTTCTGCATTTCCCGCGTTTTGGCAATATCGGTAGTCAGGCCGCGCTGCTGGGTGCGCACCTTCTCCATCTCCGCCTTTAGCTGCTCAGAGCCTAGGCGGATTTCAAATAAGACCTTTTCGGTTTCGTCAGCCATGGCTTAGTAGGTCAGGCGTAAAAGCTCGGTAGCGGTAGAAGGCTGATCTTCCTCCCAGCTATTCAGCTTATTTGCGTAAAAAAAGGCACCCTCCTTTTCCAGCCAGACCGGCTGGAGCTGATCGAAGCCAGTTACTTCCAGGGCGCTCAGGCGCACGGATGGTTTGTAGAGCAGTGGCCGGGCATAGACCGCAGCCAGGTGCGTGTAGTAGGTTGGTAGTAGTTCCCGCTGGAAGTCCAAGCCGGCGAACGTGCTGATGCGCGGGGCAATAGGTACCGTGTTGCTGCCATCGGTGAGCGTCACGGCCCGAGTCTGGGTTGTCTGCACCACGAGCCGCGGGGCCGGGCGCTGCTGGTCATACTCCGCTGCTTCCATGACGGTACCCACTCGCACCTTGTACACGGGCAGCAACAGCAGACCTTGCGCCCCTTGCGTAGTCGCTGCCCAGGGCAATACAACGGTATCCCGCTTGGCTTCGAGGGTAGCATCTGCACAGGGCAGCATACCATCACCTAGCTCCTTCGCGGAATCGGGGTTCGTGCTGTCCTCTTTCCAGCGAAACCAGTTCTGTTGGGCCTGGTCGGGCAAGTGAAACAGGCGCGGTGCGGGGCGCTGGGTGTCCACTTTCGGGCTCCAGTCGGGCGCACTACCCAGATTGGCGGCCAGTGCCGCCGCCGTGGGCGTGAACGTGAGCCGGCGCGTGTAGGGGTCGGTTTGCTGGGTCAGCCCAAACAGCCCAACAAAGCCCTTTACGAAGTCGCGTTGGCTCATATCAGGCAGTAAATCCTGTAGCCGCACGCGCCCACCGGGCGGGAAGTCGGCTAATACATCTACCGAGAAGCTATCGAGGGGCAGGGTCGTACCATTAATGCTGTGGATGTTGCCATCAAACATGGTATAGCCCCACTTATTCGTACCGTAAATACCCTCTTTGGCCCGGTTCAGCTTGATTTTAAGCGTGACCTCATCCCCAGCTCTGAGGAGTAGTTTCGCTGCGTTGGTGGTGGCCGTTACGTACGTACTATCCGCCCCCTTCTTACTCTCGACGGCGGGCCCGCCCCCAATCTCTTTGCCGTTGACGTAGGTAAACAACTGGGCTTTGGCGCTGCCATACGGGCTGCTTAGCTCCAGCGTGACGCTACCATTCACTTGCACGTAGCAGGGCTCCAACGCTTTCCAGCTATGGGCGGTCGGATTCCATACGCCTGCCTGGGTCGGCGCTACGTAGCCGTAGTTGCCGCCCGTATAGTCGAAGGGCACCACACGTTGCACCTCGGGCCGGCCTTCGTAGGCACGGCCACTGTCGGTATTCTTGCCGCCGGCATGATCAATGCCCGCTACCAGTTTGCGCGCGGCCCGAAATTCTTTACTGTAGCCAGGCGCCGTGGGCGTGGGCAACAGCAGCCGGTCAAACAGGACAGGCAAGTTACCCGACCACTTAAACCCCGCCTCGGTAATGATCTGCTCCCATACGGCCCGGGCGTACACGCTCGGCAGGATGCCATCGGTATGCAGGTTCACTACGTCTAGCACGCCCTTCCCCAGGTCGTAGAGGTCGTACACGTAACCCTGGCGGTAGTGCTCATGCGTAGCCCCAGATGCGGCATAGGGCAGTAGCCAATCATGCTCCATAGCCGCGGGGAAGGTGAGCTCTCGCAGCTTCTTACCCTCAATGGCAGCATAGAAATTCTTATTCCCTCCCAATACTTGGGCTTCAAAGCCCTTGCCGGTTTCGTGCTGCTCTACAATGGCCACGCCGTTGGGTAGCACCTCGGTAGCGCCAGTTTCCAACGTGCAGGGTAGCTGCTGATAGGGCACTTCGGATAGGCTCATGCCCTGCTGGGCCTGATCTAGGGCGGCGCGCACCTCCGGCGTATCTGCAAGCGTGAGGGTGTTGGTGTAGTCGGATTGTACCGAGTCAGCCTTCAGCAGATCATTGGCCTGCACCGTCAATGCTACGCGGCTATCTGCGGCCAGCGGCAAGCGTTTCCCCTCGGCTACTACCAAAGAAGCTGCCATCAGATGCGCGTTAAGGGGTTGAGGAGAGCTAGCTGCACCTCGACATCAAACTCGGTGCGGGTGTCGGCTGAGCTGCGGGTAGCCGGGCCAGCTGTCACCGTTACGGGCGTGAGCTGGCCGGCCGCATCCTGAATGTACACCTGCGGACTCGTGAGCAGGGTGCTCAGGCCGTCCCATTGGCCGGGCAATAAGTCCCCCGCGCGCAACAGTTGCTTTTGCGCACCTGGCGCCGCAGTACTTTGGCTGGGCTGCCACTTTCCCGGAATACGCTCCCTGCTTCGGGCTCGGTGGTGAAGTCAATATTCCCCTCGAAGAGCCAACCTTCCCAGTTGCCCAGGGATGAGAGCCAGCGCAGATACACGCCCTGGCCGGGGCAATACGACTGTAATTCAAGTAAAAAAGGCTGGGTGTACACTTCCATGCCTTGAAGGTCTTACTAGCGTCGTAGGCTAGCAACTGACTACTTCCAAAAGCGTCGCGAACCTGCAAAAAGCGTCGCGCAATATAGAGGGACACAAAAATATCCCGACCAGTGGGGCGGGGTATTGTATAGAGAGTGAGGCAGGAAAGGCCTGGAGCCTAGTCGATGTGGTGAAGGTTTGCCCTCTACTCAACCAAATTCTTTGACCTTTACAGGCGATTCCTTTTCACTTGCTGGTTGGCATCAAGTCGTGTAATCACTTGGTCGATGCTCAGCCTTCCGCAGCTAAACTTCGCCAACAGTGTTCTTTCGAAAATACAAGGAGCAAGCGTTGTGCCTCTTGTTATTGATAATCCAAATCGCACAAATTTGCGACGTTGCTCTGTTTCTGTCATCCTCAAAGGTCAGACATTATATGACCGTATAACTCAGTACAAGACACGTAATTGGAAGCGGTAAACACTTATTTTAAAATCTATAGCACAATTTTATAGTACTATTCAATGAATGGTCATAAATAGGCACATTACAATTCTACCAGTCAAGATGTCGTGCGCTCTGCCCCCAGGCAAAGAAGGCATATGCCCAAGCCGCCTGTTATAGCGATACGCAAACACCCCGGCCCTTTGGTCGGGGTGTTTGCGTGAAGTCGGAATTACACCGAGGTAGACGCGGTAGCGAAGTATTGAATAGCCCCCACGCTGCGGCCGGTGTTGGGTAACAGGTTGCCCAGGTAGTCCACCGAACCATCTTGCCCGTTCACAGTGGCCGTTACGCGCAAGGGAGAGGCATTGCGCAAGGCGTACCGCAGACGAGCATTGCCACCGCTAAAGAACTGCGGGTTGGCTTCGCTGCCCAGGCTGTTGGCCTCATTGCCCGTACCTCTAAATTCAGCCAGCGTGTTGTAGGTGGTGCTGCCGAACTTGATGGCTAAGGGCAGCCCATTGCGGTAGTAGGCGTTGTTTTTATACACGCCGTTGGCCGTCACGTCATTGACGAGCATGGTACCCTCTACGCCGTAGAAGATGTTATTCTCAATCTGCACTTTATTCACCAGCGTAGTCGTATCAACGCAGGAAGGCGTAGCCCCTGGCACCGCCTTCAGTATGATGGTATTGTGCAGAATGGCATTGTTCTCCCCAATGTCTCCAAACAACTTGATTGCGCCCTGCCCACCTTTCAGATCATCGTTTTCTGAGATGCAGTAGCGAATCAAGTTATTCTGCATCAGCTCAGAGCCCGGGTACTTCACCATCATGTAGCCCATGCCCTGATTATCGTGGCTGTAGCAGTACTGAATGGTGCAGTACGAGCAACCACCATCAATATCGAAGCCCCCGCCATCAAGGTACTTGCGAATGTTGTGGTGACTCTCGCAGTGCTCAATCAGGCAGTGGTCGGCATCATAGAGCCAGATGCCGAGCGGCCCTTCGTGCTGCGCCCCGTTGTTGGCTCCGCACTCATACGCCTCGCAGTTGGTGATATAGCCGTAGGAGGTGCCACCCATGATGATGCCCGAGCCACTGTTTTTCTCTGGCAAGCCGGTACCCGTAACGCGGTAGGCCCGACAGTTAGTAATCTGAATGTTCTTGTGACGGTTGGCCCCAGCAGCGCGGTAGGTGATGATGCCTTCCTTGGTATCATGCACCGTGCACAGGTTGATCACGCAGTCCTCAAACGAATCCTTGTTACCGTTCCCAATGGCAATGGCAAAGGCGTTGCCATTGGTCACCTCGACATTATCGAAGATGACGTTTTTGTAGGTAATGCCCGCGTTCGTGTCACAGTAGGCTATTAAGCAATCCTTGTTTACGCCGTTGCTATCGATACGAATGTTCTGCACCCGACAGAAGCCGCTGTTATAGACTACGACTTTCCCGGTGAACAGAGGCGCGGTACCACTGCCATAGGCATCAATGCGCGCTACGTCGCCTGGGGCATTCACCGACGTAATTTCCATGTTATCCGTGTAGGTGCCGCCCCGCTCAAAGAGGAAGCTGCGGCCCGGGGCTTGGTTGGCCGCGGCTTTGGCGGCCGTTTTCCAGGCGGACTGGGGCGTAAGCCCATCATTGGCATCATTGCCCGAGTTGGCGCTGATGTAGCGCGTACCACCTACCCCCACTACAAAGGGCGTGTACTGGATGCTGGCCGTAAGGCCTGGGTTGTTGCCGTCTAGCGCCTTGATGCGGACGTTGAACACCCCGGGCTGCGTGAGCTGTAGCGCCTGAAACTTGTTGGCAATGGGGTTCTGGGCTGGAATAGATTGGTAGGCCATCGTTATGCGCTAGGAACAAATTCGATTTCGTAAGCCGTCGAGCTCTGGTATTCATCGACGGTATCCCAGGACGGGATACCACCCGAAGAAATGCTCAGGTTGCGCGGGGCAGGCGGCGTGATAGGCGCTTTGGGCACAGGAGCCACCGTTACCAGTACAAAGTCTTCGGTCGAGGAAGCCCCTGTATTGTCCTTGGTGATGAGGCCAAACTGATAGGTACCGGCAATCAGGTTGCCGGCCACGGGGTTTTGCACCGTAGAGGGCAGGCCGGTAGCCGTGTTGGGGCCGGTCACTTGCCGCCACGCGTAGGATGCAATGCTACCATCGGTGTCGGTACCGGAGCCTTGCAGTACAGCCTGATTGGTGGGCAGCTGCACCGAGGTATCACCACCGGCATTCGCCACCGGAAGCATGTTCTGCACCGGGGCCTGTACCGTAATGTTGACGGTAGCCGTCTGCGAGTTACCCACGGCATCAACCGCTTCGGCAACGAGGGAGAGCGGCCCCGCGGTGCTGGCCGTGTAGGGGAAGGTGTAGGTATTGCCGTTCTTACTGCCCTGGCCCAGCAGCGCACCCGTAGCGCCATTCAGAAACCGCAACCCCGTAACGCCTACGTTGTCTGAGGCCGTAACCGTCAGCGTGAGCTGGCTGCCCACAGGGACTACAGCCCCCGAGGCAGGCACAGTGAAGGTCAGGTTAGGAGCCTGCGTATCGGCTGAAACAGGCGGCGTCGATGTCTCAGCTTTCCGAAAAACCAGTCGCCAAACGCCGTTCAGGTGAGCGTAGCGCTCATAGCTGCTCAGGCTAATGGTGTAAAACCACTGGTCTCCTTCTTTGTAGCCGGCGTTGTCGGCGGTTTGAGGAGCGTATTTCTGGTCAACAATGGTGTTACCATCCAGACCGTCATTGCCATCGAAGTAGTCTACATTCTTCTGCGGCGTGGTACCACTGGCCCCGCGCAAGTTGAGCCGAACCACCCACGCCCCGTTCACCTTCTGGTATTCGTCCCAGGTACCCGTATGGCGGTAGAGGTCGTTATCGGTGCCCAGCTGAGGAGACGGTACCGACGAACCATAGTAGAGTTTACTAGCGCCCGCGGCCTGCATGGTGGACAAGTCCTTGACCAGTGCGTTTTGCCGTACCAGCAGGGCTGCTAGCGTTGGTCCGGGTACGTTCGCACCAGGTTTTAAGGTGCTGGCAATATCCCGGCTGAGCGTATCCAGCGCGGCCTGTAGTTGTGCTATTGTGGTAGCCATTAGCGGAAATCGTTATCGTTTACGTCAGGAATTAAGAAGTCATGGACAGGCAGCTTATCCGGCAGCGGCTCATTGCCAGCCGTTTCGCGCGGCGGGTTGCGAAGCGTAACAGTGACAGTCGTAGCCGTAGTGGGTGGGCTATCCGGTAGCGGAATGCGGGTTACCCCTGGGGGCAGTGAGGCGGGTAGCTCCAGGGTGCGGATTTCGACTTCCTGATTGGCACCGTTGCGGTACAGGAACTCGGCAAACCAGACGGCATCAGCAGCGCGCTCTGGCAGCCACACGGCCACGTCGAGGGGCAGGCCTGCCCAGTGCACGGCTTGGCCGCTGCGGAAGGCGCTGAGCGGGCTAGCCGGCGTCGGCGCGTCCGCCAGGTAGGTGGAAACGGGCAGCAAGGCAGGCACGGCCGATAGCACGGCGTAGTGTGTTACGTCCTGCTCTTTCCATTCTCCCTCTCCCTCAGCATCTACCTCTCGGTACCGCACGCGGAAGGGTAGCGTAGCATCCTCATCATGGGCTACCACGCGCTGCGGGTAGTGCACCTCGGGTACCAGCTCCTGATGCAGCGCCTCCGAGAGGTCTACCACTTCATCTAGGCGGCGCGCGGCCTTGCGCAAACGGGCGAAGGGCCGCTCTTCCTCCGGCCGCCGTAGTTCTACTTGCACATGCAGGCCTACGCGGGGTTGGTTGGCACTGGTTAGCAGCTTGCTGACTGGAGTAGGCAGCAAGGCCGGGCGGGGCTGTAGGCCACCCACGGCGAACCAGAGCGGTACCGGCGGTACCACGGGTTCGGGTGGTGGTGCAGGGGCCTCCTTAACGGTGAACTGGTAGAGCGGCAGGCTACAGCCGCGGCTATCACCCGTCAGGATTTGCAGTTCACCAACCGGCAGATTGTAGATCGTATGGCGGCCCGGGGCCTGCGGGCCAGCCAACCCGCCGACGGGGTTGGAAGGATTGCTCACCAGCGACACCGACGCCAGTATCGAGGCAGCGGTAGTGCTGAGGGTGAAGGCCACGGAACCAGTACCGCCTGGAGTAGTCGGCGAATAAACGACTACATCCGATATCGCCAGGTCGCACGCATCGGCGCTGGCATCAGTGCCACCGCCAGCGACTGTGCCGCATTTGATGGTATAGTCGCGCGTTTCGGTTTCCCCATCTTGGTCTGTGGCTGTGATGGAATAGGTGCCATCGGCCACCGGGGTAAAGCGGAACGTATTCGCTGCCTTGGCCACCGTGCCGCTATAGACCTCTTGGCCGTTCTTGGAAACCGTAGCGAACACGCGGGGGCGCACGGCCGCAAGGTCACTCGCACGCACGGTTACCCGTAGTTCAGCTCCAGGGCCAGGCGTCAGGCAGGTATGTTGGATGCCAAGTGTTAAGGCCATCAGTAGGCAGAGGTTGACGTGAGGTCAGGGAATAGCTCGGAGCGAAGGGAGCGGCGCACCTCCGCATTGAGGGATTCGCGTAAGCGGCTGCGGCTGGCCTCGATCACAGAGCGAAGGGTACCGGTAGGCTTGCTGAAGCGCGGGTCCTGGTTGCGGTAGAGGCGCGTACCACGGCGCACGATGCTCATGGCCACGGCCCACGGCGACGCATCGGAGCCGCGGGCCTGTAGCCAGGCCTCGATATCGGCAACCATGGCCCGGCTGGGCTTGGCCTTGGGGTTCTTAGCTGGGCCTGCACCTTCTTCCAGGGCGCCGATGTGGGCAGGGCCATAGAGCCGGGCCAGCTCGGGGGCCGACTCATTGCGCAGACTGGCAATGGTGCGGCCCGTGGCCCGCTGGCCGGACTGCGTAATCGAGTCGCCTAGCTCGTCCTGGGTGCGGTTGATTTCGGAATTGAGCAGTTGGGCTAGGTTCATGACTAGCACAGTTTAGCCCGCTGGGCAGGCGTGATATCCAACTGCATGACTACCGCATCCAGGTTGGCGTCGAACTCATTGTACTTGCTCACGATGTTGCGGGCCGTCACCTTCTGTAAGCTGTCGTCCTTTTCCAGAGCGGCCAGCAAGGCCAGGGCTTGCTGCAACAGCATATCCATGCGGGCTAGGCGGCGCTCTGGGTCATCGTTGATAGTGGCAAAGGCCAACACTGATATCGTGGCTTGGAAGGTGACAGTAGTGCGGGCGCCATACGTGTTGCGGTTAGGCGTTACCAACATCTTCGGCTCCACCAGCACTACGGAAGCATCGAAAGGCAGCTTATCGAGGTTGATGTTCTCTTCCTCCTTTTCACCATGAGCGAAGTAGCAGCCGGGAATGGCCGCTTCAGCGCAAGCGCGTAGGGTTGGGATGGGGTACTGCATAGGGTAGCTATATTTGGGCATGCGTCCTTTCAAGATCCTTTTGGTATCTACTCTGCTGCTGTTCGCTCTTCTGGGAGTAGCAGGACAGGATATGCCAATTCGATATGCGGCTTTTTGGCTAGCTCTTCTCTGGCCGATATGGATGCCTGTACTCGTGCTTGTACTCCTGAGGAAGTTCCTGAGAAAGCTGCTCCAGTAGCCTCACCGTTTCTGTAGCCGCTCCTGCTGCTGGTGCACCTGGTAACGGTAGTAGGCTTTGTGATTCTCCATCTCGATCATGTTGTTCACCTCGGGCCACGTGAGCTGGTAGAAGTAGTTCCACTTCGTCTTGTCGCCACCGGCTAGGGCATCGACTACCGCTAGCGTATCCCAGTCCTGCGAGAATTGCCCGATGTTGGCGGCCCGCTCCGCTTTGCTGGGTGGTATCTTCTTCAGGTTGGCGGCGTGGCCGCGACGGATGCGGTCGAACTCGGCAAAAAAAAATCCGTGAGGGGCAGTGCGTGCCGCAGCTTTACCGTGCCGCAGAGCTGCTCTAGCTCTAGGGCCTTATCCGAATCGTAGCCGCTGCCATCGTAGGCCGGTTGCAGAATGGTAGCCAGCACCGGTATCCGCAGCTGCGCCACGTTGTTGGCATGCTCCTGGATGAGAGCCCCGATATCGGCGGCCTGGCCGAAGGTCAACTCCTCCAAGGTGCTGAGGATAGGCACTTCCACATCACCGAGCAGAATGCTGGTGGGGCGCTCGAAGCTGGTGAGGTCGGGTACTGGCTCACTTAGGAAGAGAAGGGCGCTTAGCGCGCGGCGCAAGTGCTTGGGCGCCAGTTGTAGCAACTCTTCGGGGGAGCAGTCCAGCAACACGGCCAGGCAGGCCTGCATGGTTGCCTCATCACCCAGGGTAGCCAGCTGGGCGGCCTGAGCCAGGGTAACGCTGCCCCACTCCGTGGGCAGGGCAGCGAGGTGTGTCGTGAGGGAGATAACAAGCATAGGCTTAGCGGCGGCGCGTGGTGCCGAAGGTTTGAGAGACTGTGATAGGGGTATTCGTCTTGTGCTGCAGCGTATAGGAGTAAGTCCCGTAGCGCCCCGCGTCAATGGCATCATCGTTCACCTTCACGGGCTCGTCGAGGATGACGCCCGAGCGCAGGGTTTTCCACTTGTAGGCGCGTAGCTCTTTGATCAGGTCCACGCTGTCAGCCGTGACGAACAGGGGCTTGCTCTTCACGTCATCAATGCCCGCCTTGACGGCCTTATCGGCTTCGGTGATGGTGAAGCCCGCCCGCCGGATGTCCTCGATGATTTCGGGCCGCGCGTGGTCGGCATAGATGGTATCCCGCTTGTTGGGAATCAGCAGCTTCAGGTGCTCAATCAGGTCGGGCGTGGTGAGCTTGGACTGGTAGAGCTTCTGCTGCCAGTAGCGGGCTTCGGGCGTCTCACTGACTTCAACCAGAGAGGTGGGGTGGTTATAGCCGAAATCCAGCCCATAGCGGCGGTGCTGGGCCTGGCTGGGTACGAGGGCGCACTGCTGCCAGTGGGTGAAGATGGTGGTACCCGCTACGCCTCGCTCCCCCAGGCCATAGATGCGCCAGTAGTTGGGGTCGGCGGCCTCCAGCAAGCGTATCTCTTCCTCAATGCTAGCGGGTAGAAAAGGGTTGTCGCGGTAGGTACTTTGGATGAACACACAATCCGCGCGCGGAATCACTTCCTCATATATCCAGTGGAACTCCTCGCTTGGGTTGAAGTCTAGAAACAAGGTGCGCTCCGTGCGGAAGATGAGCTGGCGCCAATCCTCTAACCGTAGCTCGTTGGCTTCATTGGCTAGCAGGTAATGCCGCTTGCGGCCACGCACCTTCTGGGCATCATCAATGCTGAAGTACTCAATCTGACTGCCATTGGAGAAAGTATACAAGTGGTCCGTCTTGTTGTGATGCACCTGCTTCCATAGCCCTAGGCGCTCCAATTGCTCTTCTAGATCACGTAGTACTGTCGCCTTAAGGGCGGGCAGGGTTTCGCGCACCACGCTAAACAATACCCCTGCTTCCATCAGGCACAGGTAGATGGCCAGTTGCACCAAGCTTACCGTCTTGCTGCTACGGGTGCCGCCTTGGTTCACGACGATGCGCACGCCCGGGGTCTGGGCCGCGTCCAGGTTACGCGTGAAAACGCTGGTATGCCGGATGTCAAGCGTGCCGCTGCTCATGGTTGGCCCTCCCGCTTTACTTCCGTGAGCCGGATGGTCTGGATGTCAATCGGGCCACCGTCTTTACCGGTGTGCTCCTTGCGGCTGAGCTTGGGCCGCACGTACTCCTGTAACTGCAAAAAGGCTTCCACCCGCTTGGCGGGCGAGAGCTTTTCGATATCCTCCAGCAGCGTTTCGTCGAGCTTGCTCAACACGTCCTCAATCCGCTCCACGAGGGCGGTGGTAAACTTGTTTTTGGCGCCTTTTTTTCGGCCACCTTCTCCAGGTTGAAAAGAAGTTTTGGTTTTAGCCATTGCCCTAGAAGGCCCTATTTTAGGGCACTATGCAAGCTTCAACCATCCTGTGTAGGGACAAAACGCGCAGGCCCAAAAGCGTCGCGCAACTGCAAAAAGCGTCGCGCAGTTTACTGATTGACGTGCCGGAGCATGCGTCGGAGTTGTACGGTGCTTACGCCAAGGACTCGGGCTACCGTTGCTCGGGCCCGGGCCTGGGGCCAACTCGGGTGGGCATGCAGTAGATCAGCTACCATGCCGGCGGCACGCATGCAGTCCCCGATTGGGTAGGGCTTGGGCTTGGGTGGCTCCGGCGGGGCGGCGATGAAGTCGAGAATACGCCGGCGTTCTTGGGGAGCCAGTTGGGCCAGCACTTGCCGTAGCTGCTCGGCCGGCTGTTGCCATTGCGGGGATGCCTGGGCCAGGACGGGATAGAAGATGGGAGCAGTACGCATAGGGAGAAGGCAGTAGTATCTGGCAACAAGTGGACTATATCTATCAAGTAGGATTATATCCCACCGATTAGTAGGTTTGAAAACATTTTTTACTCAATACATTGTAATGGCAATCAAGGAGGGAGATACTGTGCGCCTCAAATCCGGGGGACCTATCATGACTGTTATTTCAGTTGCAGAAGACGGAGCAGTCGCTTGTATGTGGTGCGAGAATGGTAAATACATAGGTAAAAGTGACGCCCAGTGGTTTCCTTCTTACATCCTGTGGAGGGTGTTTGTGAGTAGTACAGGCGATTGGCTGGTAAGCCCGCAGCAGTAGCTAGCAAGACATGGGGTAAGCAGGGGCACATCTTGGATAAGGGGCATACATCGTGACTATGCAACCAGCCCCCTATCTTGAGGGCCTATGAAAAAACTATTCTTTATGATGGGCTGCCTGCTGGTGCTAGGCAGCTCGCCGGTGTGGGCACAAGGTGAGCCGGAAATGGCCGTAGTGCGGATTGATTTTGGTGCGCGCAAAGTGGTAATTACCCGCGGTGAGGGCAAAAGCGAAGTCACAGACTTTTCTATTCGCATGGGGTTGGAAAAATCTGCTCTGGATGCCACTGAACTCTACTACGCCACATTCAAAAAGCTCCAGCAGGAAGGCTATGAGTTGAAAGAGCGGCTGACTGCGAGTGAGAGTGCCCCTACTTTCCTCTTCGTCAAGGCCCCGAAGCCGTAACCAGTCGCTTAAGCAGCCGAACGGAGCGGCGGTGGGTCTAGCAGACGGAAGTAGCGGTGCGTTGCTGCTATCCAATGGTCCAGGGCCTGTTGCATGCGTTCGGTGGTCTTGGCTTGCACCTGCGCCAGCGCGGGCTGCAGGTAGAGCACCAGCGCGTCATCATCCTGCTCATAGGTAAAGCGCTCCTCGGGCCCGATGCCTCGCTCCTGCCGCCACGTGGCCAGCAGGTCTGCTACGTGGGGAGCCGCTTGCAGATACGCGTTGTAGGCTTCACCCAAGGCTTTGCGAGACTGGTCGAATTCGGCCAGGCGGCGCTGCCACTCACAGTTCTGCTCGTTTGGAGCCTGCGTAAGGGCGTGTACCGGCTTGACACGCTCCAGCATGATCTCTTGCATGGTGCGATGCAAGCGACCCAGGTGAATCAGCCACTGCGGCAGGGTGCGCATAGCCGCCGTGGGCTTGCGGAGTTGCTTGCCGGCCAGCGCACGCAGGGCGGCGGGGACGGGAAGTAAAGCGAGGTGCTGTTCCATCAGAAGCCGGGGTCTGTCTCGTCGGGCATGAACTCACTCGGGGTGGCCGTGCGCAGCACGGGGCGCACCTCACTGCTGAGTGAGCCCGCAGGTGTCACTACCGGCACTACCGTGTCGATATCGAAGTAGCGGCCGTTGGGCAGGGTGCTGCCAATCACGACCTCATCCAACGGGCCGTTGCGGTGCTTGCCGAAGATGATGTAGGACAGGTCCGTCGTGGGGTTGCCCATATCGTCTTCCTTGATGCCGTAATAATCGGGGCGGTAGGGAAACACGACGATATCGGCGTCCTGCTCGATGTCGCCGGATTCGCGTAGGTCACTGAGTTGGGGCTTCTTGTCGCCGCCCCGTTGCTCGGTGGCGCGGCTGAGCTGGGCCAGGGCGAGGATGGGCACGCCCAGTTCCTTGGCCGTTTGCTTCAGGGCGCGGGTGATGGAGCCGATTTCCACCGTGCGGGTTTGCCCTGGCGTGCCCGTCATCAACTGCAGGTAGTCGATGACGATGAACTGAATGTCGTGCTCGGCTTTGAGGCGGGCGGCTTTGGCGCGCAGCTCCCCAATGGAGAGGGCCGGCGTTTCGTCAATGAACAGCGGGGCCTTTCGTAAGCGGCCCGCCCGCTCCCGGATGGACTCGGCTTCGTCGGTCGTGAGGTTGACGCCGCGCTGCAGCTGGGAGGTGGTGTACACGCCCAGTTCGGTGGTAATCATCTTGCGCACGAGCTGCTTATCCTCCATCTCCAGGGAGAAGAATACCCCGGGCTTGCCGGCGAAAGCGGCTTCGCGGGCCATGTAGAGCGCCCAGGTAGTTTTGCCCATGCCAGGCCGCGCGGCAATGATGACCAGGTCGCCGGGCTGCCAGCCGCCGGTTATCTTGTCTACCGTGCGCAGGCCACTGGTAACCCCGGTTAGCCCTTCCGGCTGCTGGGTGGCGAAGACGATGGTATCGACTACTTCATCGTAGAGCTCGGCCACGGCCTTGGGGCGTTTTAGCTCCAGCCCGTTGTGCACGGCCCCTAGCGAGGCTTGGGCCTTCGCTAGCAGCTCATGCACGTCGGCATCGGGCTTGGCCGCTTCGTAGCTCAGGCGCTGGCCGATTTCTACCGTCAGGCGTTTGGCGTGCAGGCGTAGCAGAAAGTGGCAGTAGGTGGTGATGTTCTGCCCGCGGGGCGCGGCGGCGTAGAGGTCGGTGACGCTGACCTTGCCGCGGACGGCCTGCATCTGGCCCGAGGCCACCAGGCGGTGGTTGACGCTGAGATGGTCCACGTGCAGCCCTTCGGCGTAGAGGGCCTGCACGGCCCGGAAGATGGCGCGGTGGGGATGCTGGGTGAAGATGGCGTCGCCAGCGCGGCCCAGCAGGCCGATGCCGTCGCGCAAGCCGTGGTCGTTGCTGAGCAGGATGCCGAGCACGGCGCGCTCGAGCTCCACGATGTCAAGATTCGGATTTTCCAGGTTGATCATAGGCGCACACCGCTTTGGCGGTGAATCGTGTCGTGAATGTTTTTGGGTGGCACGGTGCCCGCGGAGCCTTTACTGCCTGGCCCGTTTCGGGGCTGAGGAGTGCCGGGAGTAACCAACCGACCTTCTCGCTGGTCGCGCCGCATGGAGCCGCGAATGGTGGCTACCCAGTCTTTCTTCTTCTCGCCCTTGCTATCACTCCAATCCAAGAGCGAAGCGTGATAATACTCCAGATCGGCGCCAGCGAAGCGAGCATCATCTAGAGCTTGCCAAGCCAGTAGGAAGGCGGCGAAGCTGGCTACTGGGGAATCTCGCATCAGACAATTCACCAAAACCGGCGAGGTAGGTGCCGAGACGGTAGTCTTTTTTTTCGTTTGGTTTGGTTTACGTTTAATGATGTCTGAAGCATTCTTGCTCGAAACACTGTCACTTTCACTGTCGGATTCACTGCCACTTGCACTGTCACATTCCTCCCGAATACCCTGTAATTTTTCCAGGGTATTCTTGGAGGTAGACCGGAGCAATAAGAGGCGGTACGTAGAGGGTGTTCGTTTCACCCCAGGAGTGAAATCAATCAGTGCGTGTTGCTTGAGTCGGTTGCGAGCAGCAATTAGGGTTTTCTCCGAAACCCCGAGGGTCGCACCGATAAGCGCGTTGGATTGCTGAAAGGGATTCTTCCATTGGAGGCCGTTCGAGATTTCTAGCAGGTAGAAATACAAGTCAGCTTCAACGCTGGAAAAAGGCACCTCCCGACGCAATTGCCAGAACTGGTTGATGAGCGTGAGGTAATTCATGAGGGTAAGCAGATGAGGGTTCGGTTCCCTGTAGATCCGAATCCGCTTGGCCTAGATTGCCGGAACACTGTTATAGCCGACCACTCGGTAGAATTCTATTTGGAGCCAGCTACCAGCTTGGGAATAGTAGAGGCTTCAGGCAGAAAAGGACACCGCTCTTGTGCCACTTGGCGCAGTGGCTGAACTGGTTCAACTGCCATGTACTCATTGGTCACAAGCGCCCATAGTTGCTCAGCTGGTTCGCTAGAGTCGTATCTGATTTGGTACTCAGCAAACTGCTCCAGTCCATCCAGAACCGCCTCTTGCATTCTTCCAACTTCACTCCAGAGTTGCTGGCTGATTTCCTGAGCAATCGTGGTTCCTTCCATACGGTCCATGGGCACTGTAACAGTTTTGCCAGTCCGATCACGTAACGTTACCTCACAAACACCGTGTTCAGTAGCTTGAAAAACAGCATTATACAAAGCAATTAAAGCCTTATAAGCATTCTGTTTAGACTGCAGATTTAGCTTGGCATCCTGTGACATCACGGCGCTAACATCCGCTTTGCGAAGCTCTTTAATCGTATGCTGAAATTCGTTCGAAGATGGGGTAGTAATCATGGTTGGTTCTTTAAAAATTAACACTAGTTGCTTTCGTTGCACTCTTTTCTCTACCGTTCATTAAGCGGCGTCTGACAGTTCACCGAGGAAGATGCGTACCTAGCGTTCAGTGACGCGGTAGCCTTTCTTCTCTCCTACTAAGGAGTAGCCAATCTTGCCCTCAGTAATGAGCGTGCGCACCGTTTTCTCGCTGGCGTCCAGCCGCTCGGTGAGTAGGCCATTCCAGGGACGCGTGGGGTCGGGCTCCCCTCCCACTCGGTACACGACGCTCATTGCCTTCTCGAAGCCTTCGGTGCGGGCCAGCTCGGCGGCGTGGGTGAGCAGTACTTCTTTTTCTAAATCGGGGCTCGACACCTTCAGCGTGCCACCTCCAGCTAAGGGTATTTCTAGCATGCTTGTGGAGAATAAGAGTATAGTGGTATGACTCGGCAGTTATCTTCCAACACAGCTTCTAGACGAGCCTGCTGCTCTAATGTGAGGGCTTCGTGCAATTCCTCTTGGAGAGAAGGATATTCTGCACTGAGTGTCATATGCACGGCATTGAAATTTTCAACTGGGTGCAAGGGCAGTAAGGCTGATCGGAGCACAGCCGCCGCAACCGGGCGTTCAGCAGGATTTATTGGAGAATCAGGGGCAGGGATAGTGAACATGCGTATGAAGTTTTTGCCCTATCTTTATAGAGCGTAATGAAGTTTTAGCACCTTGGGCGGTAGCACGGCCAGGGTGCTTTTTTTTAAGCTGTGCGGAGAAAACGAAGCGTTACCTGATCAGCACATGGGTAGTAGAGTAGGTCGCCCACAGCATAGTCTTCCACTCGGATTTCCTCCAGCGTGGCTGGCGCTGATCCAAACCATTGTTCCTGCACGAAGACGGATGCGTATTCCGTTGCTGCGCGTAGGTGGATACTAACTTCCCCCGGAACGTATACCATCAGGCCATCTGGAGTAGTCGCATACCCGATAATGAGCTGCTTTTCCAGTAGAAACCCGGTTTCAGGACAGCGGCGCTGTAGGTGAGAGCGAGCTTCAGGAAAGGCAATAGCGATTTGTGCGCCGTCTGGTAGCAGCAGACGGCACGAAGTGTTTCTCTTCATGAGCGTAACGAAAAAGTTTAGGAAGGAACAGGATGTAATTGTGCCGCCTGCCAGACGGCGAAACCTTCTGGGTTAGTTTCTTTGGCTAGTGCCTCGACTGCTGACCAGTGCTTATTAGTAGTCTGCTCACGGCGTACAACCTGAGACAGATTTGTGACTGTTTTGAGACCGGTGCGTTCAGCTAGAACAGCGAGATATCCAATAGGCATTAATGCTCTGATGTGCATCCGCTCACTACGCGTATCCAAGGCTGTTTCCCACATAACCGTATATTGCGCTCGCCATTTATGATGATGATGGCATAAATGTATACACAGTTGCGTCAAATAACAACAACTGTGGGAATATTTATTTCAAACAGTTGCGTAATGCCACAGCAGACTACTATAAATCAAAGAGTGCAAGAGTTGATTGATACCTTCTCAGCAGGAAACAAGTCTGCTTTTGCAAGATCTGTAGGCATTAGCAATCAGAGCGTTAATGAAATAGTCGGTGCTCGACAAAGTGCCCCATCTTTTAAGGCAATCCAGAAGCTCCTACTTGCCTTCACAGAAGTGCGTCCAGAGTGGTTAATAAATGGCGATGGAGAAATGCTACACCAGGAAGAGGTAAATGCTGGAGCGCCTGAGGGTGGAACATTCAATGAAGTATTCTATGGCCCTAATGCAGACAATTGGATGCGTATAAGTGAAGCACTTACTCACTTAAGACATGCTAGTAATAAAGAGGAGGCAAAAGCTCAATATGTACATATCAAAAAAATGTTGGCTGATGTATTATCTAGTACTAATAGCCTCGATAATGCTGTAATTGAGTCATTATTACATATTCAGCACCATGACTTGGCATATGCCTACCTTACAAAAGAAGAAAGGAATGAAATTAAGCTTGTAGGTAATGACCTTGTGACCCATTATATAACTGTGGGAAGAGAAGACAAAGAGTTCATTAACTCTCTTCCGTCCATTAACATACCTGACCCTATCTATCAAAATGGCCTGTTCCGATGCTTTCAAATAGCTGATGATTCGATGGCACCTTCACTTTCTGCTGGCACCTATATTATAGGTAAGTACTTAGAAGAATGGCAGAATAATATTCAAAGCAACACTACTCATATTGTTGTAACACAAGATGGAATAATCATTAGGCGGGCTGTGAACGCGTCGCCTATTGAAGATATCTTACATATGATTCCAGATAACCGGTCATATGCAACACTGAAAATTAAATACGAACACATTCGAGAGATCTGGGTAGCAGTTTCTACTATCACTCACAATTTATCAAATACCTCAATTGATTACGCAGCGGAAGTAGCACGTTTGCGAGCTGACGTAGAAGAGATAAAATCTAGTTTGCCAACTAAGAAATAATCAGGAACTGCTGTTGACACATGCCCTACGTCTCGTACCTATTCTCTCTATTCCCTTAGAGAGTTCATTTACTCTAGCCTGTTCAAGCGCATCGTAATTATTGCGCTCCTGCCAAGCCCTTATATCGCTCAATCTGACCCGCCGGCCACGTCCTGTATCAGAGCAGCTGACTGAGTTCATATGGCGTCGATGCGTTACGGGTAGTTTGAAGTATGATCTCACCGTACCCGGATCCAGTGCAAGAAGTTGAGCAACTTCCTCTATGGCAAACTGAGGATCTGGCTTTAGAGTAGCCATATATTGCTGAGCCTGCTGTTCAAATATCCGTAGTAGTAGACTACGCAGTGGCTCGTCGAGAGGTAGGGTTATAGTTTCCATATACCAGTATATCGAAATAACACCCTACGCCACCCTAAAAGCGACGGGGCGGAAGCGCTGGGAGTTGCCGCTGGAGGGGGAAGCGGAGTAAATCACTTAAATCTACATGCCTTTTCGTTTCAATCCTCTGCGTTATCAAGACGGCCAGCCACGCATCAATTGGCTACCCCTGCTCGGCTGGGTGCTATTACTCAGTACAGCTCTATTGGGCTTTGTATACTCCACTACCCGCGCCGTACCTAGTAGGCAACTCCGACACCCCGCCGCTGTCCTGGTTCAGGATGCCACGTTGCGTTCTGTAGCTGCTGATGAAATGCACTCCTCCACTGTAGAAGTGCTCCAGTTGGGCGATACAGTAGACGTGCAGTCTATTCAGTCCGATGGCTGGTGCTTGGTAACATTACCCCAAACGCCTCTGTCCAATGGTCGAGGCGGCACCGGCTACATTCAGCGGCGTTTCCTGGCTTTGCCGGATTCTGTCGTAGCTGTACCATAGAAAGGCATCTTCAGCAGGCCGCTAGAAACACGAAGCCCCGATCAGCCGATGGTCGGGGCTGTTTTGCTTGGTATCAGTTGTAGGACTGTAGGAAGATCAAATGTAAGTGTAGATATTGCCTTGCTAATCCGTACTAGAATTTACCGGTTTAGCCACCTAGTTCTTTTCATATCATGTTCTTTATCGCTACTAGAAGTCAAGGCTTACGCAACGCATGAAGGGCAGTATATGAAGCGTTTACAATGATCTATTGAAAACGCTAGGAGCCAAAACCTCACTCATAGATCTGGTGTCGTCAATCATTTTTACTCTAAACAATTCGCTTCAGATTATGACGCGCAAGCTTAAACTCAGCACTTTTCTTTTTCGCATTAAACGCATGAACCGCAGTGAGTTCATTGCGTTTGATGATTTCTTTACAATTAATTTCAACGGCAAATTAATCAATAGACCATTTATTGATTTTTTTAAGAAGTACGCCCAAAGTTTTGGCGGTAAATTTCATGTTCAGCTAAAAACAAATAAGGCTATTAATTTAGATGACTCCCCTTCTAGATTCGTATTTCATTCAGGCAGTCGTACTGTGTTCGCTGAATTTGAAGGTGGCTCTACTGGTTTTGTAACTAAGTTTAAAAGGCACGATAATGCAAATGATCCTGAAGCATTCGTTGCGACAAATGAGCACGTGAGTGCTCATGCTTATCACTCTTTGCTATGGTTTCCTTCCGATGCTGACTTTGGAGTCTTGATGATCCAAGGATATGGTGAATCATCGATGGCTGACATCGTAAAAAATCATTTTGCAAAGTTTGTGCAAGATCAGAATCCTGATTACAAAATCGTGTATAGCAATTACATTGATGCAGAGCTGGTTGAACAGTTTAAAGACAATGCTGTTGTAGACAGGGTTGTCTTAAGAAGAAGGCGTCTTTCTTCTGACCGAGCAGAGCGTGTCACTAAATTAAATGACGTTCCGGGCGGAAAATTAAATATAGAGATAGTTATAAGCGGCCTTAAGAAGTTGGATGGCTTTACAGACAGACTCACTCGCTTTATAGAAGGCAAAGAGCCAGAACTCTTCGAGATAGAAGACTTGAGGGAGTATGGTATTGATGGCGACCATGACACTCTCGTTCAATTTGAGTCTGATGGACGCAAAGCCCTGGGTTCTAGTGCTAAAGAATTTAGTATAAGCCCTGACTTGTATATTCCTGAAAGTGAAGTAACTTGCAATGTAGCTGGAGAAGCTAATCTGAAGGAATTGCAGAAATTTATGCTAAACAGATTAGCCAAAATACAGTTTGAATCCAACTACAAAGGGCCCTCTAAAATGTACACTTGACATGGACTTCAAAATTGATGTAACAGGAATAATTGCTGCACACCGGCGGTCAATAGTTAATGCGAATACCAACAGACCCGCTGTCTCTGATTGGGTATCTTTTGTTGTGCTTCCTGTAGCTTTCTCAGCAATCCTAATGTCATTCAAGGTCTACCTTGATAGTGACTTAGTAAACACAATAATTTCCGCTTTCTCTATTTTTGTGGGCCTTCTGCTCAATGTAATTGTTGTTCTATTTGACATAATAAGATCAACCTCAGATCGTAAGATAAAACTTGATGTCTTGGAAGAAACTTTAGCTAATATTTCATTTGCAATAGTATTAGCATTGTTCTGCATTATGTTTTCCTTTACTACCCAAATTAAAAGGTGGGACTGGGTATCCCCTACTGCCAATGCAATAAATTATTATCTTCTAGGATTATTTATTACAACACTTTTAATGATAATTAAGCGTATGTATGCGTTATTCTATGACGAAATTAATGAAGCCAAAAAGAGAATAAGGAAACTAGAGGAAGACGAATATTTGGCAGAGCTTGAACGCAAAGAGAGTGAACAGAATAATCAAATTCAATAACTCTGGTCACTCTGTCAGGAGAATATAAAATACAAACAGCCCCGACCTCAAGTAGGCCAGGGCTGTTTTACTTATAGCAAAGGGAAGGAATGAGCGGTTATTGTGCATCCGGCGCCGCTGTGGGGTCTCCTACCACTTGGTCAGGCAGCAGACTGGCAGCAGACTCGTTCGTGCTTCTACTGCTACTCGAACCAGACACGACCCCCAACCCAAGCTGCGCCAGTACGCCCTGCGGATACACCGTGTAGCGAATCTGCTGGATCGAAAACACGGTTGGATAGGCAACGATTTCACTATGCAAGGCCGGCATGCCACTCGACTTACAGATAGCAGCCACCTGGTTCTGCAACAACGGGATGTAGTCCGCATGAACATGCTGCGCAACAAAGCATTGCACGTACAAGGAGTCGGTTACTTGCGTTAGCCTACTAAAGTCCTGAACGTTGGAAATGGGCGAGGAAGGCATACCGATAGTATTAGGTGAAGGATAAGGGCGAACAGTTTCAATCTCGTACTAGTCCCACGTATATCCTATCCGTGCTGCTACGGATTTATGTGCTTATAGCAGTACATTTCGGCAATCTGAAATAGTATAGCTCTTTCTATGCTCTTAACTCTACTCCTCTTTCTAGGCGATATTGGTGGTACCGAGTTGCTCATCATTCTGCTTCTGCTGCTGGCCCTAATCCTATCCGCTATCTGGCGACTACTACGGCCAGCTAAGCCGACCGTTATCGTGCAACAGCCGAGCCCTCCCATGTCCGTAGCCGATGAATTACTCAAGCTACAACAGCTACGCGAGCAGGGCGTCCTGACGACTCAGGAGTTCGAGGAGCAGAAGCGGCGGTTGCTGCGGTAGAACGGATGATAACTTTTGACTACTTACCTACACTCCGAAAATGGATTATACTGTACCAGAAGAGCGAGTGCACCTCCTAGCTGAAAAATTCTTTGAGTTTAGCTTTGAGGAGCGCGAGCCCGATAAGGCGTTCTTTGATTCCCTCACTAATCCGGTTGAGCTGCATATCATCGCGGGCCTCTACAACTGGGACGATGGCACGGAAGTCCTCACGTGGATAATCAACAGCCCGATCTGCGATAAGGCCACGGCCGCCATGATCTTCTGGCATGCCCAGCCCAGTTTCTACACGGAGTTTGACGATGAGCAAGAGCTTACGTGGGAAACCGATGTGTACCTGCTGGTGCGCAGAATCATGGCTAACTGGGAAGCCGGCTTCTACCGGACCAACTTAATTACATATGACCCTCGGCAAGACGTGAAGGCGGAGCCAGTGGACTCAACGTACCCTAATCCGAAGTGGAATATTCCAGACTACGTAAAGCAGCCGCAGGTTGGGCAATTTGCCGTTGAGTTGTATTGAGTTTCGCCATTGTATAAACAAACAGCCCCGACCTACTTGAGGTCGGGGCTGTGTATTTCCAGGTCAGCAGGCTTTCCGAGCTTAGCGCACGTGAAAGCCTTTTTCTTCCCAGGCTTTGACATTGTGGGTGCGCACAAAGCGCGTTTCAATATGTCCCCAGGCATCTTGCTTGTACATCACCGTTTTGCCTTCCTCCCGCTTTTGCAAAGCGATGAGTTGTTCGGCATGGGATAGGACCGGCACAGCGACTTCGATGGCCTTAGGGGGACGGGAACGTTTCACAGAAGTAGACATATAGAGGGTAACGTAAGGTAGTGACAAATAAGTGCACTACCTGAATGGCTGCGTTTTATCCGCAAGTACCCCCCATGCATTACGCTCACGCGCAGCACCCATCAAAAAAGCCCCTCTAACGCGGAGGGGCTTTTTAGTACATGCTTCAGGGAAGTTGACCAGAGATTACCCTCCCAGTCCGTTGTAGTAGTACTGCCAGTAGATTCGATCCTCTTGGCTCAGGCTTGGATCGGCCAGAATCGTGAGGACATCGGCCCGCTCCGCGGCGACTACATCGGCGGTGTGCGTTTGCTGAAAAGCAATGCCTTCCTCGTACGCGCGGGTGCGTAATGCACGCAGGTCTTCGGCTACGATGACCGTTGTTGGCGCTGCTGTAGCAGTACTGGTAGTCAGGGCATTGCTCACCAAGGCGAGACCTAACAGGGGCAACATGATGGACGCTTTCATAAGGATACGGCTAGATGGAGTATAGCCGAAAGTAGCGCCCTACCGTGTCCTTGCCAAGGCACATTGCCCCCCTTTTGTGACATGCCTTTTAGCTCAGGCTCTTCCCCCACATTTATTGAGCATAGCCTTTAATGCCGGTAAGGCCGAAGGCCATGGGGTGCGACGCGACCTAACCCGACTACGATCAGGTCGTATGGGGCTGTTTCGCTCTTGCGAGATAATGGTCATCAATGGCCTTGTCCATTTCCTGCTGAAAAGTAATGAGCAGCCGCTGGCGTTCCTGCTCGGGCATGCTCTGCAGGGCTTGCTCGAACGTCAGGCGGTACACGTGCGCCATAAACGTAGCACCGTACGTGGTGAAGAACCCATCGTGCACCTTGCTGAAGGCTAGCTTCTCAGCCGAAGAAATGGAGAGTGAAAGGGCCAGCCATTCTTTGGCATTGTTGGCTAAGCTAAGTTGTAGGTCCGTATCCATAGGAGAGCGAAAGAGAAACGAAAAGGGTAAATGCCCACGTGGCAGGCCGCTTGCTGCTGTCTTTTCCAAGCGCCATGGAACGGCACCCCCATGATGCCTTTCTACAAGGTACGCTTATTCCGCTCAAGCCGTAGGTGGGCATACGAGGTAGCACGGCATTCAAGAGCGCTTCTTTCTACCCGACACGGGTAGTACACGGAGGCCACGCGCTTGCGCAAACTACCTCTATTAGCATTTTACTACCTTGGTTATCCATCTCGATAGCCTCCCCTATGACCATCCGTTTCTACCTGCATACCTATCAGCGCACCGATGGTAACCGCCCGATCTACCTGGATGTCCGCTGGGGCCGTGGCACGGCCGCCGGCGACACCGAGTCCCGCCTGCGCACGTCTTCCGGGCAAAGCTGCCACCCCAAGAACTGGAACGAGGACAAGCAACGCATCAAATCCGCCGAGACCGGCTACGCCAAAGCCAACAACAAGCTGGCCGATCTGGAGCGCAACGCCGGCCGCCTGATTGAGCAGGCCGAACTCGACGGCACGATCCTCACGGCCGAAGACTTGCTAGCTCAGCTTCAGCTAGTGAAGCCGACCAAACGCAAACCCGTCACCCCCAAGCCCGTCGCCGTCCCGGCCACCGTTCGCACGCTGGCCGACGTCTACGCCGACTGGAAATCGGCCTACCGGGCGCGGCTGGCCGCCAAAACGCTCAGTAATCCCCAGGGGCTGATTAGCCGCTTGGCCGAGTGGCGTCCCACCCAGCCCGCCGTACCCCAGGAATTCCAGCCCGATGCCCACGGCCGGTGCCGCCCCCTAGAAGACTTTTGCACGTGGCTGGTCGAGGAAGCCCGCCTGAACGGGAAGAACGGCACCAAGCGCGAGCGGGGGCTTTACAACAACACCATCTCTTCCTATCTCAAGCAGCTGCGCAAGCTGCTCAAGTTTGAGCGTCTGCCCGCCGACTGGATCGAGGATTCGTTCAGCGAAGAGATTGAGCGCGACCCGCTCACCTTCGAAGAAGTCATGCAGCTCTACCGCCACGAGCCGCTGGAAATCAAGGAAGGCAGTACCAACTACACCCCCCGCCGCCACGTGCGCGACGTGTTCGTCTTCAACTGCCTCACGGGCCCGCGCTACTCCGACCTGGTCCGGCTCAAGCCCTCCGACCTGACCCTGGAAACCTTCAAGGCCGAGGACGGCAGTAAGCGCCAGGTACCCGTGCTGGCGTACGATCAGCAGAAAATCAAGCGCGATAAAACCAAGGTGCGCGTCGCCCTCGACCCGATAGCCTACGAAATCTGGCAGCGCTACAAGGGCAAACTTCCCGTGCCCAGCAACAAGCACATGGTGGCCACCATCAAGATCCTGTGCCGGGCCGCCGGCCTCAAGCGCAAGGTGACCCACGTGCGGGGGCGCGGGGCCGAGCGCATCAGCCGCGAAGTAGAACTCTGGCAAGTCGTCAGCTGCCACTCGGCCCGCTACACCTTCATTACGCTGCAGTTCGAAGGCGGGGCCGACGTGGTGTTTATTCAGGACTCCGTTGGCCACGCCAACCTGAACACGACGCGCGGGTATTTGAAGACCCGCCTTAAGGATCGGCATACCTCGACCCTGGCAGCCTTTGACCGGTTGCGCCAGGACCAGGATGCGTAATCTGTGCCTGCGCTCTGTGCCCGCTTTCTGTGCCTTTTTTAGCGCGACTTGCTACGTTTCCCTACTCCTAGTACGCGCTAGCGGTGGCCTGAAAAGTAGCTTTAGAGCGCACGGAAGAAGGATGCCGGAATAGACGAGTAAACGACAGATTTCGACAGGAGGCTCTTGATCAGTAAAAACCCTTGTAAATCCTTGATTTACAAGGGTTTTTTCGTGGTGCACCCATTTATTATTCCAAGGTCTTATTTTCGAACTATCTGCCGGGCTCTATACGCCCCTGCTCTAAGAAGAAAGCCCCGGTGTAGGCCGGGGCTTTCTTCATTATGCTATTGGGTTAATGCATCCGAGCGGCTTATAAGCCATCCAGGATACCACGCCAATAGGGCCTGCATTCCCGGCTAACCGTTTGCCACTGTTCACTGGCACGAGCTCGCTCTATAGCTAACGCATCGGTAAATGCTGGGGTATTCTCGCCATATTCGTTAATAAGCTGCGTGCGGATAACTCGCCCTTCCGCAAGGCCTTCTTCATAGGTACCATAACAGTCGACCTGTTGCGAAGCAATGGGTGCCGTGTTGTTGGCTGTAACGGGTGTCGTCGCTGCACCACAGAGTACGACCAGCGTAAACGATAGAAGCTTGAGTACCTTTTTCATAGACGGTAACAGATAAGGAAGATGGATGAATAAAAGCAAGCTATTTGCTTCCTCAGCGCAACTCAAGGAAGAAACACCTGAACTTGTGACATTTGGCTTTCACTATACTACGCTCTTCGATTGGGGCATTTCGCTACGTAGAGCTACCGGATCCGTCTCCACTTATGGCTTTCATACAGGATCACGACGACGCAACACCAACAGCAATCAGTCAGCCCAGCGAAAGGTAAGGGCAGTAGCGAATAGAGCTGCCCTAGGCCTGCCAGTCCAGCGGCCTAGGGCAGCAGGGGGTGCATCCAGTTTTCTTCCATGGTGGTGATGGGTATTTGGTTGTCTTCACCCGCTACGGCTAGCGCTTTCTTGGTACTGGCTACCTGCACGTTCGCGCTATCCGTAGCCTGTACGATGGGAGCCTGAGGCTTGTAGCTTGTTTGTACAGATGCCGCAATGTTGCCAGCCGCAGCTACGGCCGCCCACCGTGCGCGGCTGGCCCCGCAGGTTCTTGCAGTACTAGCGTTGCACCGCGCAGGGTAGCTGAGCTACCTGTGCAGGGGTGGTAACTGTGATATCAGGCCCCAAGCTGTGGAGCTTATCATAGATGCCGAAGGCTTTATCAAGACGGCCACTAGGAGAGTTAATCGTTACCTGTATAGAGTCATATGGCTTCTGCCATTCCAACTGGGAGAGCACATCTTCCAACGTTGTAAAGGGCCAAGTATCCCCAGATTCCGCCGAGTTACCGACAATGGGGCCGCAAATCAGAACCTTCGCTTCGGACATGACACGAAATACAGGTTAAACGCCTCAATAGCGTTAGATTTTATTTCGGCCAATGTGGTATCCGTTGTAAAGACGTTGTGGTCGGCGGCATAAGCGGAGTAGCCCGTAGTCGTGCGATCTACAATGATTGTATACCGTTTCGTACTCGGATAGAGATACGGCACCTCGGATACGCCCCACTAAGCTATGTGACTACCCGAAAAGAGAAGGGCCTTCAGTATGGAGGCGCTTTTCCTTAAGAGGAACCGTGGATGCACCAACTAGTTATACGTCCTTTGGTGAGGTAATAAGATAAATGCATCCCCTTGCGCCCTCTCGTACCTCAAGCACATAGGACCGGTACCATGCTTCTCGTAGTGAAGCAAGTGAACTGTGCAGCGGGCCATTCTGCTGATTGGTAGCCATTGGATAGGTACTCACTAACTCGGATTACAGCAAAGAATTCCTCCGAATGATTAGAGCTTTGGCAGCAGGTGACAATCTACACCTGTTGCCTGGTGATGGGATATAGTCTTTACAAAGCAAGAGTGGCTGTAGTCCTTACGGACCTATATAAGTACTAGCCCCCTCCTCTGCCCATTGGGTAATGATTCCCATTCTGTATTTTCCCGCTGATGAACGTTTTCTGTGAACACCTAGGCCTTTTACACCCCATTATTCAAGCACCGATGGCAGGGGTGTCAACGCTGGCCCTAGCCGCAGCCGTATCAGAGGCGGGCGCACTGGGTTCCTTTGCCACCGGGGCTATTTCCTCAGCTCAAGTGGTGGCTCAGCACCTAGCCGAATTGCAGGCTGTCACTACTAAGCCGATAAATGTCAATTTGTTCTGCCATGCCCCTGCCCCAGAAGACGCAGCACATGACGCCCGCTGGCTTACGCACTTACAGCCTTTCTTTGCGGCCCTACAGAGTGATGCGCCGGGGAGTTTGACGGAAATCTACCCCAGCTTTATAACCAACGATGCCCTACTGGCTGTGATAGTACAGGCGAAGCCTCGCGTAATCAGCTTTCACTTTGGTCTACCCACAGCAACACAGCTTACTGCCTTGCGGCAAACGGGTGCTTTGCTCTTGGCGTGCGTTACCTCCCCCACAGAAGCGCACGTGGCGGAAGCGGCGGGAGTAGATGTGCTGGTTGCGCAGGGCATAGAGGCGGGCGGGCACCGCGGTACCTTCGACCAGTCGGTGGAACCGGGGATTACTACGCTGGACTTAACGCGTCAGTTGGTACAAGAGTGTCGTCTACCAGTAATTGCTGCTGGGGGTATAATGGACGGGGCCGATTTGGCGGCAGCCCTGCGCGCCGGAGCAGTGGCCGGGCAACTCGGCACGGCCTTCGTTGCCTGCCCCGAATCAGCAGCCTCTGCTAGCTACCGGGCAGCCCTGTTGCAGCAGCCTCCACTACCTACGGCTTTAACGGACGTCATCTCGGGAAGGCCCGCACGCGGACTCGTAAACCGCTTTATGCAAGATATAGATGTGCCTTGGCGCCCGCCGGTAGCAGCTTATTCGCGCGCTTATCTAGCTGGCAAAGCGCTGATAACTGCAGCTCAGCAGGCGGGTGAAACTGGCTTTGCGGTGCAGTGGGCAGGTACCGGCAACAGCCGGGCACGCGCACTGCCAGCAGCCGAGTTAGTACGCACTCTGGCCTTGGAATTGCAGCAAGCAACGGCCTAGCGCATCGCCTGAAAAGGATGAATAGTAGCGGTTATGCTTAGTGTTATTCACCACAGCCATTTCTTTATCCTCCTGCGCACTGATATAAAACTCGTACTCCGCCGGGGAGAGTTTTCTTGGTACAATGGCTGTACGGTACTATATATTATTCCATAAGCTGTTCCTTACTGCCTCTGGTATGTTTGTTGCGCAAGAGGCTAGTATACTTCTTTTCGCATGAGTGACACCGAAATCTGTTTTCGTGCTGCCTTACACGAGCAGCAACTTTCAACCGCCGCAGTACTGTTGGCACAACTCCTTGCTACCCGTTGTGAATCTCAGCGCCGCCTAACCCCCGCGCAAGATGCCCGATTACAACAAGGGTGCATGGATCTAGTATTAGCACGGGGTACCTCAATACCGGCCAGCCTGCTAATAGAGGCTGCGGCCGAACAATATCTACCTCTACCAGCCACAAGTAAATAAATCCTGAGTGCTAACAAGGCAATACACCATTATATTGGGAGGCTAGGTTAGAATTAGAAATTATTGTTCTCCACGCAAACTACATGATTGGATTTATTCGTTTATACTAGTATCTCATTCAACCGGTAGCTATGCCTCGCAATCCACGCCACCCGCCCCTTTTGACGTCCAGCGCCATTGGCTGGATACTGGTAGCTTTAGTTACGCTCACTATGAGCGTAGTGCTATGGCGTTTTGGTTGGTAGCAGCCGATGACACTGAGATATTAGCCTAGTTTGCACGCATTCAACCCTATATTTACAGTAGCTCATGCTACAATGGCTGTCGCTTTCTAGCGTGCGTATACGCTGAATACAGACTCTGAATGCACCATTACTATGCAAACGCCCTTTCTCAAGCGCCGGCAAAGATCAGCAGGCACAGAGCCCCCGGAATCGGGCAAGTGGATTTGGTATATTATAGGTATTCTATCTGTACTGTGGCTTGTCTACTTCTGGTACTTTGAATAGAAACAAGTTCTTTTGCCTTCTACTGTGCCGTTATAGTCAGACTCTTACTTATAGAGTATCACTCTAGGAATGTCCTAGGTAAGTAGCCAAGCACTGGCGGCATTTTCTCCCTCCTCAAAAATACGGCTCACTACCCGGTACCTGGCACTAGCCTCGGTTTGTAAATGATAAGTGTGGAGCCGAACCAAGTGTTTGCTGGAAGGCAGAATAGCAACGTGGCGGTATCCTGATTGTGTTACCGCACGTGGCAGCCAATCCAACAAAATCCAAGCCTCGTCTTGCTCAGAATAAGGCAATTGCCGGCGCTGATCAACAAGCACCTTCGTCCAACCCGTAAGCTGGAGAGCAGCTATTACTTGATCTAGCAGCTCGCGGCGGGCCACGCTGGGAGGGTCACTTTGGTAGCAGGTTAGGCGTACGTACCCGCGGGTATCGGTTTTGACGCCGCCTGCTGTGTTTTTAAAATTAAAGTTGGAAGCATTAGTTGACACAGAGTTGCTAAACTGGCTGGGATGCGTGTCAGCCATGTGGTGCAAGTAGGAGTGCATAAGTGTATGTACACAGTTCAGACTACTTGCTTACGATATTGCTCGGCAAGGAGGATTGCAGGCACCCCTATTTATTTGCTTATCCGCTAGGTAGAAAGACTACGCACTACCCTCTAGGTAGAGCTGCCAGTGCACCTATGCTGGATATTGATCCAGCTGCTACTGCGCAAAATAAGCCAATCCTGATACTGGCGACCAACTTGTTACCTTACGGCGGCGAGCGGGCCGAGGCTGAGGTTTTGGCCAGCGGACTGGTAACTGGGCCCAACGGGTCCGGGGGGTAGCATTTCCGGCCGATAAACTAAGGCTGGGACGGGCGGGGCCACCTTGTGCATTTTCAGCAAACAGGGCGGGCTGCCCATTTCGGTCGTACACCCACCCGTGCTCGGCCCATCCCAAGTAGCGCCCATTTGGTGCGTATAGCAGTTCTTGCTCAAACCATGCTACAATTTGACCGGTGCTGCTGAACAGGGCCCGACAATCATCATCGGCGTATACCAGGGGTACTCCAGCGGTAGTATAAAGAGGTATCATAAAAGGCAGTGCGCTACGTCTGACACAACAATAAACGCACTAGCCCACTCTACTGGATTTAGGCAGGATGATAGGTTTTTACTGACACTTGCTATTTATTCATTGCCTGCCGGGTGAGAAGTCCAATTAAAAAGCCACCTCAGGGCTTGGAGAAAGCTCTGGGTGGCTTGCTTTGTACACTAAATTTGCTTACCACAAACGAGTGTCGCTAATGCCGGAAGGTAAGGGTGGATGCTCAGCTAACCCAAGTACGCACCAGCCCGGCTCAATGCCAAAAGCCCCGCCATGCACAAGGTAGCTAACCCAGCGTTCCACGGTACCACCAGTGTAGCGCTCTTGCTCAGGCTCGTACTCCCGTAGCAGTAGGGCATCACCGACCTGAAAATCCCGGTCATTTTCTCGTACGTCAAATGGCTTTACTCCTGCTTGGAGAGCAGCAAAACAGTCGGGCCACACCTTCAATTCGTGGTAGTGAGGAGTAGCACCGGTAGTATTCGTTGAATATAAAAAGGAAGTCGATTTCATGGTCTCGTTCGTCTGTGAGCAGTAGTGGCCCGTAATAATCATGCCATATTAACAAGATAGGAACTGGAAGTGTTCTTTTTAAAGCAATACAGGCAAATACACCACTATTTCCGCATGAGCGTTCCGCCTTTTGAAGGCTAAGGTGCTTTTAGAATGCCCCCTAGAGAAGGACAGCTACTTCATTATACTTGTACGTATAAGAAACCATGGACACGAACCACCTCCCCAATCCGCAGGCTCCGCACAACTCCCCTGCTCCCGACCATACCCTGGAAGACTTATTGGCGTTTACCAGCCCATTCGACCCGGCTACTACCTTTCATGAGCTTGCCGAGCTAGATGAACTGAATACCGTGGAGGAGGCTAAGGATCTACCCCAGCATCAAGACGAATAGTCATGTCACATTCAGGGAATATTCTCGCACGCCAAAAGTACCCTTAGTATGCAGAATAGGCCCTTGGCATAGGTTAATCTAGTCAGATATGTGTATTATCCTAGTCACAATACCGCCTCCTTATTCCTTGTGACCGATGTAGTATAGGCAGTACTTTCGTACTTGTTATTTGCTGCCCCCGTAATGAATCCCCTCGCGTCCCTCCCCTCCCAGCAACCCATGCTAGCTATGCTGGCCATGTTGTTACTTACTGGCGCTGCCGTACCTATTGCCCCTGGTACTGTGCCACTCGTATCGAATCCCGCTCCAGTACTACCAACCATTCCGGCCGAGACATGCGCTCAGCCAGAACTTAGTATGGCAGCGTGAGTTAAGCAACTAGTTAGCTAGGTAGTCGGCAGACACGTTTGCTTGCCGATAGACTCAAGGTAGAAGTACACCTGCGGAGTAGATACCGGTTTAAGGCTCCTACAGCTTGCTTTAACACTATAAGCGCAAGGTTGAGTTGAAGTACCTTCAGAGCTTGGCGCTCCTGTTTCTGCTTGTATGTCGAATCAATACCGTAGTTTGGCTAATGGTTCAGCTTGTAGTGGTCATAGCCATCAGTAGCTTTGTTGCCGCTGTGGCTTTTCCGCTACTGATGGCTTCCTCTCCTCACTATGCCCCTCTCTTCTGGTTTGCTGGTATATTTTGAAAATACCATTGGTCGCTTACTTGAGCACCCAGATGGGTACGCAGTAATTCGCTACCATGCCGGCAAACGGACAGCGACTGATTTTCAATCGTTTTTGCTCCATCTGGGCCGTTTGTTGCGCCGACGGAACTGGTACAAAATGTTGGCTGATCATCGTGCATCAGCTCCTTTCACGGAAGAGGAACGTCAATGGCTAAGCAGTCATTGGCTAGCCGTAAGCCAAGCGAACCAGCAAGAAATGGTAGCCGCCTTGTTGCTACCAGAAGACGTATTTGCGCGCCTGTCCATGAATCTTATCATGCACGATGCTCGGGAAGGCGCTTTGATATATCATATTTTCAATGATGAAACCGAAGCAACTACTTGGCTTAGACAAAACCAATAAGTAGGCAGTTGTGCTGGAGCCGCCAAGTGCTAATTATCTATTTCGAATTATACCTACCTATTTTCCTATAATTCAGCTATTTGACTTATAAACATACCCCTTTACCTAGTTAGTAGCAGAGGAAGGGGAGTACTACTCCGATAAGCTCAACAGTAAAATTCATCTTGTGCGTCGACATCAACCGTTTTCCATGTCAGACGGTTGTGTAACTTTCCGCATGATTCGACATGCGTTGGGTAGGCTATTGTTGGTATTTGGGCTGTTTCTAGGGTGCTATGGGCCGGTACGGGCCCAAAGTCCACAGTCACGGCAGTTACGGCAGGCCTTGGCCCGCGCCTCCTCCGATACGACGCGGGTGTTACTGCTGGCCGACCTCAGTGCTAGCTACCGGTACTCCCGCTTCGATTCCGTTCGATACTATGCGCGGAAGGGGCTTAGCCTCGCCCGCCAAATAGGATACCGCAAAGGAGAAGGCCGCTGCCTTTCCCGCATTGGAATTCTGCTGGGGGAACGGGGCAACCTGCCCCAGGCACTACGGGTAGACTTGCAGGCCTTGCACCTCAATGAGGAAAGCCACGACGTAGAAGGCACGGCCCGCACGCTCAACCAAACCGGGTTACTCTATTACGCTTTGGAGGACTACCGCCCCTCCCTGAGCTACTACTTCCGGGCCCAGCGGCTTTACCAGGAAGGCGGCGTACGTGATACTTCTCAGATTATCAGCGTGCTTACTAACATTGGAGCTAGCTACCAGGGCTTAGGACAATTCGATTCGGCCGCGTATTTTTTACAGCGTGCCTGGCACTTCACTATTCATTCGCGTTCCGTGCACCAGAGTTGCTGGGGCAACCCCGCGCCCTATGTGCTACGGGAAATAGGCCTATTGCAAGCTTCTTTGCAAAAGCCCGAAGTAGCAGCCACTCATTACCGGCTAAGCTATCAGCGCGCCATCCCTGAAAACGACTTGCGCAGCGCCAGCCGGGCCTACCAGTACCTGGCCGAACTGTATAAAAGCAGCCACCAGACGGACTCTAGTATATTTTATGCCCGTAAAGCGCTCCGCATGGGTCAGGCCTTGCCCTTTGTGGCGGGGATAGTGCGTACCAGTGCCCTCCTTACCGAAGCATACGAGGCGCAACAACGGCCCGATAGCACGCTAAAGTACCTGCGCATCCTGCGCACGGCCCAAGACAGCCTCTACAACCCGCAACGTATTAAGCAGCTTGATGCCATAGGCTTTGCCGAGCAGCAACGCTTGCGCCAGCTAGAGAATGAGCAGCAGGAGTTTGTGGCACAAGTGCGTACCGCTACCTTGATAGCCGGCATTGGGGTGTTGCTACTGATATCTATTCTGCTAGGACACAGCAACCGGCAGCAGCAACGCGCCAATACTCGCCTACGAACGCTCAACAACCAAGTCACCTCCCAGGCAACAGAGCTGACTGCTCAGCGCGACAGCCTCGCGCGAACCCTACAGGAGCTTAAAATTACGCAGGGCCAACTAGTGCTGCGGGAGCGTATGGCCTCGCTGGGCGAACTTATGGCCGGTGTGGCCCGGGAGATTCAACAGCCGGTGAGCCATGCCCGCAAAATTGCCGCAGTCAGTATGGAGTTGTGTGAAGAGGTGCGTGCAGAGCTTGCCAAAGCCCAACTCGCCCCCTACGACCATGAGGTGGTAGACGAGATGCTACGCAACCTCGGCCAAAATCAAGCGAAGATTTTACAACACACCCAGCGGGCCGAGTCCATTGTGCGGGGCATGCTGGAATACTCTCAGGGCGACGGCAGCCGCCAGAATACGGACCTCAACCGCCTGGCAGAAGAGTACTTACGTTTTACGTATCACGATCTGCGCGCCCGGCATCGGCATTTCCACGCGGCTCTCCTACCAAGCCTAGACCCCGCGGTGGGCCGGGTAGAACTAGTACGCCAAAACCTGGGGCGCGCGTTGGTCGGCATATTTACCGCTGCCCTCCAGGCTGTGCAGCACCGCCGCGCCGAGGCAGACGAAGAGTACGTACCCCAAGTGGCCCTAACTACAAAACGTACGGCCGTGGGCGTGGAAATTAGGGTGCGCGACAATGGCCTGGGCCTTTCGGAAGAGGCCTGCGCCTCCTTGTTTCAGCGCTTTCCGGTGGGCGGCCACGTTGGAGAATCAAGCTTGGGACTCTCTTTGAGCTACGATGTCATCACCAAAGGGCTCGGCGGGACGCTGAGCGTGCAAAGCAGAGAGGGCGAGTTCACCGAGTTCTGTATTACGCTTCCCCTACCCGCCACTACTCCCAAGGGCCTGGAGAGCACACTACTGACCTAGAAGCCAAGTTACGGCGCTACCCTCGTCAGAGAAGGAAGAATATACCAGTGGCAGGCCCTGCACGGAAGTGGTGATGTAGGCCGTTGCCAACCGCGTAAACACATTGCTGGACACTACTACGGCTCCGTAGCGGTAGCCTGCCTGCTGCACCGCACTTGGCAGCCACGTTTGGCTAATCCACTGCTGCTCCGCCGGCGAAAACGCGCGCATCACCGACTGGTTTACCAGCATCTTGCCCCACCCTGTGCGCTGCATGGCCAAGTGCATGTGCTGAAAAAGAGCCTGCAAACTAGCAATGTCCCACCCCTCCTTATTCCAGTCGGCGCGCACGAACCCAGCCGGGTCAATGCGGATACGACCAGCAGGGTTTTCAAAAAAGTACGGGGAAGAGGAAAGTGCCATAAGCAGCTGCAAGATAAGATATCGAATACGGACTATGCGTATTCTGCTTATCGCAGCCCTGCTATTCTGATATACCTACCCTACCAAAACGATAGGGCTGCGCCCAAGCTTTATTGGTGCGGTTGATCGATTTTTATTTTTAATATTATATATATCAACAACTTACAACTATAAGATTGACTAGGATTCCGCAGCGGCACTGGTATTGGCAATACACCGCCATCTACCAAGCACCAGTTGCCACATGCCTTTCTTCGACCATATCACCAAAGCGGCGAAAGATTTCTTCATTGAGGAAACCTCGCCTACTGGCCCGTCAATAGGGGCGCCCCTTGTTCGGCCACTGCCTGGCCAGGTGCTAGCGCCTACTCTTGCTAGCACGGTAGCTCCGCCCGTATCTGCTACCCAGCCTACTCAACCTGAGCAGCGCCACCTCGACCACATCCAGAGCCTGCTGACTGGCGACGGCAAGGACTTCGTGGCCTACACCAAACTGGTGAAGAGCCTACAAGCCAGCGGTCTGTCGGGTCCAATTCTCTACCAAACGGCCTTCAACGCCTTCGCGGCTGTGACAAGCCTGGACCTGGCTACCCTGCTGCAATCGGCCGAGCAGTTTGAATTGAAGCTCACTGCGGACCGTAACCAAATTTTGGAACGGCACCGCGAGAAGCTGGGCGAAATCCGCATTCCAAATGTGCCGCCCAGCCCCATTGTGCGCTTGCAGCAGCAAGAACAGGAGGTGCAAGTAGCCCTCACGGAACTCACCCGCCAGCTGGAAGAAAAGCAGCAGCAGCTCCTGACTACCCGCCAGCACCTGCAGGAGCAGCAGCACAAAGCCGCTATGGCTCTGGCTTCCTACGAGTTGGCGCACGCCACTGCCGCCGCCGACTTACAGGCGCACCGCCACGCTACCCAGTCTTTTCTGCTGAAGTAGCGGCGGAACACCGTGCCTATGAACCGACATTTTTCCTCACTCCTGACTTCTGCTGCATCATGAACACATCATTTCCTTCCGAATTACAACCTGCCTTGCCAAGCACGTTGCCCAAGTGGCAGCAGCCCGAAAAGGTAGCCGGCTGGGTATTTCTGGGTGGCCTAGCCGCCGCCGGCGTGTACAGTTGGGGTACCATCGTGCCATTCTTGGTAGATATGGTGTTTGACACCGTGAAGCTAGGAATTGGGCTAGGCGTGCTGTTCGGGGCCTTTCTGCTCCTAACCAACCCACGCATCAAGGCGGGCTTGTGGTACGCTGGGCAGCGCATCTTCCGCACGGCCGCGGGCATCTTCGTCAACACCAACCCCATCGGCATCATGGAGGATTACATCCGCTCTACCGGGCAGGAAGCCCGCAAGATGGAAGAAGAGGTAGGCCACGTGGAAGGCGCCCACGCACTAGTGAAGCGCAAGCTGGAAGCCACTACCCTGCAGATGCGAGAATACCTGCAACTGGCCGACTCCGCTACCCGCCAGCGCGAACCGGATGCCGCCGAGCAGTACGCCTCCCGCGCGGCCCAGCTCCAGGAATACAACCAGCGGCTACAACCCATGCTCACTACCACCCAGAATGTGAGCCTTGTGATGCGTCAGATTCTAAAAGCCGCCCTGCGGCAAATCGACAACAGCAAGTTCAAAGTAAACCTGCTGAAAGACGAGTACGAGTTGGTGAAACGTACCAGCAGCGGCATGCGCGCCGCCATGAACATCCTGCGCGGCGACCCTGACAAGAAGTACTTTTTTGACCTCGCCACCGACCGCGTGGCCCAGGACATGGCCCAGCAACTCGGCCAAATCAAGCAGGCCATGCGCTACTCGCAGGAATTCGTGAAGGAAATGGACATCCAGAATGGAGTGATGAGCGAGAAAGGCCAGCGCCTACTCGAAAAATACCAGAAAGGCGAGTTCAACGCTTTGCTCGACGAGAAACCTGCCGCCGTAACCACGGCCCAAACCCGCACTGCCACCAACGACGCCTATCGCAGCCTGCTGGACTAATGCTCAGAGCCTGCTGTGCTTCACTAGCTCTTCTCCTTTTCAACTCTCTGCTTTTTATATATCATGACAACTCGCGGTAAAATTGTACTGGGCGCCCTATTTGTGGCACTGCTCTACTTCGGCATCAACAAAGTGGTGTCAAGTGGAATGATCTTCAAAAAAGCAGCTACCGAATCGGTGCTGCTGAATTCTATTGAGTTGCCCACGGCAACCGGTGGCTCGCGTGCCAACGTAGCTGTGCCCCTGGCCCCGCTACCGTCCGGAACGCCTGCTGAAAAAGGCACGCCCGTAGTGTGGGAAGTGATGGCCTGGAACTCGCAGATGGCGGGCATGCTGGCTAACGGCGGGCCCCGCACCACGCAGGGTTCTACGCTGGCCGCCAACGGCCTAGACCTGCAGATTGTGCGCCAGGACGACGTAGCCAAAATGCAGGCCGACTTGGTGAAAAATGCCCTGGACCTACAGCAAAACCCCGACACACCCGGTTTGCTGGTGAGCATTATGGGCGACGGGCTACCCGCCTTCTCGGCGGTGCAAACGCAGCTGAAAAAAGCCGGTACCAGCCTCCAGATTATTCCTTACTCGGTGGGTAAGAGCTTCGGCGAGGATAAGTTGATGGGCCCCAAGGAGTGGCTCGACAACCCGAAAGCAGCCCTGGGCAAAACCATTGCCTGCTACCTGCGCGACGGCGACCAGAACATTGCCCTGAAATGGTGCGCCGACAACGGCCTGAAAGTCAACCCCGACGAAACCACCTATGACCCTGAAGCCGTGAATTTTCTAGCTTCCTCCGACTTCCTGGTGGCCGCCGAGAAGTACATCATCGGCAAGCCCGAGCAGCGCACTAAAGTGATAAACGGCAAGAATACTGGCGTGCAAGTAGACGTAGTAGCCGACGCCGTAGCCACCTGGACGCCCGGCGACGTGAACATTGCCCGCCAGAAGGGCGGCCTCGTCAACATCGTGTCTACTAAGGACTACAGTAACCAGATGCCCAACATCATGGTGACTACCAAACGCTGGTATGATGCCCACCAGAAAGAGGTAGAAGGCCTGATAACAGCCTTGGCCATAGCCGGCGACCAGGTAAAAAGCCACCCCGAAGCCCTGCAGCGCGCCGCCGATATTTCGGCCGAGGTGTACGGCGACAAGGACAAGCCTGGCGCCTACTGGCTGCGCTACTACAAGGGCGTAAGTGAGGCCGACCGCAACGGCGAGGTAGTGGAACTGGGCGGTAGCAAGGCCTTCAACTTCGCCGATAACCTAGCTTTGTTCGGCCTTAACGACGGCGGCACCAATATCTACGCTGCCGTGTACAAAACCTTCGGTGACGTGCAGAGCCGCCTCTACCCCCGTGAGCTGCCCAGCTACGTGCCTCTAACGCAGATGCTGGACCTCACGCCCCTGAAAAAGCTCCAAGACAAATACCGCGGCAAAACCTTGGCCCCCGCCGAAACCCAACAGTTTGCCGCCGATGATGAAATTCGCCAGAACGTGAGCAAGCGGGCTTGGAACATCGAGTTTAACACCGGCCAGAGTTCCTTCACGCCCGCCGCCGAGCGCCAGCTCCAGCAGCTTTTCAACGACTTGGTGGTGGCTGGCCGCCTGAAAGTAGCCGTGCATGGCCACACCGACAATGTTGGCGACCCGCAGCGTAACCAGCAGCTCTCCGAAGACCGTGCCCTGGCCGTGGAGCACTGGTTGGAGCAGCGTAGCTCCAGCGCCTTCCCTACCGGCCGCGTGCAGGTGTATGCCCACGGCGCTACTGAGCCCGTAGCCCCCAACACCACCCCTGAAGGGAAAGCCAAAAACCGCCGCGTGGAAATTGTACTGGGAAATTAACCATGCCTGCCCTTGGCTCCTCTCTCAGGGTGAAGAAGCCGAGGCCGATTTGTGGACATACTAAGTATGAAGAAAATGAAGGCCAGTATAGCCAGGACCAGTAGCAGGAGTCTACGATTAGACCCAGGCGCTGCGGGACCTCTCCTAACCATCCACTTCCCAAGTAATACTACGGCAAGTGTGATCAGAGTCACAAGGAACATAACGATGAACCCCACTATCACATTGACGAGACCAAGCGCCGAGGATTCATCTAAAAGCAGTGTTTGCATAGGGGAGAAGTAGAGATGGATTTTTCAATAAGGGCTAGTAAGGGCGGAGGTTTTACGCCCGAAAATACACGGATTACTTCGGCACATGCTTAGTATGCTACATGCTCACTACCTCACCATTTCACCGCATGAAATCCCTCTTCCTCCCCAACGGCCGCGTACCCCGCACCACATTTGCGCTGATGGCCGCGGCGCAAGGGGCCGTGCTCCTGCTGCTGTGGCTGTTTTATCCACTGCGCCTATTCCCTTCGTTAAGCGACGTACTGCGGGCCTTGGCTGACCTGGTCTCTACCCAAGGGCTGGTTCAGGAGCTGTGGGCCAGTATGACCACGGCCCTCCAAGCTTTGGGCGCCGCCACGGTGCTGGCCCTGCTCATTTCCTACCTCACGGCCCTACCTTCTTCCGCCCCTTGGCTTATGCGGCCTCCAAGATGCGCTACCTCACCCTCACGGGCCTAACCTTTTTTATGGCCCTAATGGTGAGTTCCGGCCACGAAGTGAAGCTCTCAGTGCTGATTTTCGCCACCACCGTCTACCTCGTCACGGGCATGACGAGCGTAATCCTGACAACCACCCAGCAGGAAATGGACCATGCCCGCACCCTGGGGCTGGGCGAGTGGCGCAGCTTTTGGGAGGTAGTGGTGCTGGGCAAGCTCGACGACATGCTGGAGGTAGTCCGTCAGAACTTCGCCATCATCTGGACGATGATTACCCTGGTGGAAACGCTCTACCAATCGGAAGGCGGCATTGGGCTGCTGCTTTACAAGCAAAACCGCTACCTCCACCTCGATGGGGTAGTCGCCATCCAACTCGTCATCCTCGCGGCCGGTGCCGCCCAGGATTACCTCTTTGGCCTCCTGCGCCGGGTGTTCTTTCCCTACTCCGGGTTGGCTTCGGCGCAGTAGGGTGAAGCACATAGGCACACGTGTATTCACACAACTTCGAATCTCATCCCGAGCCGCATGACATTCAGGAGTAGCCAAAATGCCACACTCCTTAGCCTATTAGTTTACCATTTCACGGCCATGACCCCTTATTTCTACAAAGCCCCGGTGCTGACGCTCGACAATGTGTCCATGCAATTTGCGGGCGAAACCATCCTGCGCGACATCTCGGCCCAGGTGCTGGACGTGTGCCGGCCGGGCATGAGCCAGGGCCAGGTGGTCGGCTTCTACGGCCGCTCGGGCATGGGCAAATCGGTACTGTGCCGCATCATGGCGGGACTAATGGCTCCGAGCAGCGGCACGGTGCTAGTGGGTCAGGAGCAGCACGAAGTAGCTCCGGGCGCGGTGGGCTTCGTGCAGCAGCAGTACCCCCTGTTCAACCACCGCACCTTACACGACAACCTGCTGGTAGCCGCCGCCCGCAACTATCTCGATGTAGCCGAAGCCCGCCGGCAAGCTGCTTTCTACTTGGAGCGGTTTCAACTCACGGCTCACCGCCAGAAATACCCGGCCCACCTCTCCGGCGGGCAGCGCCAGCGCGCCGCCATTGCTCAGCAGCTCCTCTGCTCCGACCACCTCATCCTGCTCGACGAGCCCTTTTCCGGCCTCGACGTAGCCATGATTGACGAGGTCAAGCAAATCATCCTCGAAGTCACGACTATGGACGAGCTCAACACGGTCGTCATCGTTTCCCACGACATCCAGACCACCACCGCCCTAGCCGACCGCCTCTGGCTCCTGGGCCACGAACGGGACGCCAGCGGCCAGTTGCTCCCCGGCGCTACCATTAGCCCCCAGCACCAGTACAACCTCGCCGAAATGGGCCTGGCCTGGCACGAAAACGTGGAAGCCGAACCGGAGTTTAACCGCTTCGTGGAGCACTTGAAAGATGAGATTCGGCAGAGTGCGTAGCAGAACGTTATGCTGGCCCAGAAAGCGTCTTGTCTGTTATAGTTGGAGCAGCTGAACGACTTCGTTTTACCTTCGCTGTTAGTATTTCCTGTTATCCGCTTATGTATTCGCAAACTTTATGTGTCGCCGCCTCCTACTAGCAAGCTTTTTCCTGCTAGGAATACCAGGGAGTTCTTTCTTCCTCCCAGCAGCGTTCAGCCAAACAGCGCAGCAACTGGAAGCTCAAACGATTCAGCAGGGAATAGCTCATCGTCAGCCTGGTGAGGCCGACACAACCTTTCTAAAACGTGTCCTACCCGTTTCCTTCCCCGCGTCCGGCGACCTTGTTGCCTATGCGTGGCGGCCAAGCGCATTTGGTAAACAGCTATTCTTCGTGCTTGGTAGTGGCGATAATGAGTACGGGAACGACCTATTCATATTAGACCCGATTGAAGCCAATACCTACGCTGTCCAAATTCTTCCGCTAGAGCCGTTTATGGGTGATAAAACGTATTTGGCTTCTCTATTTTTTGCCGACGTTGATGAAGACGGGCAAAAGGAGTTGCTGACCTTGCTGGAATGCAGTCTTCGGGAAGAATTCAAGATGGACGGTCAATGGCGTATTGGCCGCAAGACGCATTACCAAACGATGATTTTTAAATACGCGGGGCTAAGCAGCACCGGCCGGCCCCAATACGAAGAGGATACAACGCCCCGCCCTTACCTGGACGAGTTAGCTACGGCGGCCGAGGTCCGAGAGAATTTACCCAAACGCAAAGCACCTCAGCGCAAACCAGCCGCCAGAGCGAGTAAGTAACCAAGTGGCCCACAGTATCAGCACGGTTCTTCTCCTACTCCTCACTCCTGAGGCACTATCACCATTCGGTATCATTCACGCCGCAAGCTGATACTTTCGCACCCGAAGGCCTACGTCTTACTAGTTAACTACTCATTACTACTTCCCCGCCATGCCCTCCGGTACCCTTCTGCTGATTGACGACGAAGCCCGCCTGCGCCAGCTGTTGGCGCGGGTGCTGGAACTCGAAGGCTACGCCGTGCTGCAAGCCCCCGATGCCAGCCGCGGCCTGGAGATGCTCCAGCAACACGCCGATTCCGTGCTGGTCGTGGTGTCGGACGTGAAGCTACCCGATGCCCACGGCGTAGACCTGATTCCACGGCTTAAGGCCAAGGCACCCGATATCGAAATCGTGCTGCTTACCGCTTTCGGCACCATCCTGATGGGGTACGGGCCATGAAGCAAGGTGCCTTCGACTACCTTACCAAGGGCGACTTCGAGCAACAACTGGTGGTAGTGGTAGAGCGGGCGGCCGAAAAAGCCCGCCTGCGCCGCCGCGTAGCGGAGTTGGAGCGACGCATGGGCCAGCGCTACAGCTTCGAGAGTATGATTGGCGGGGCTCCGGCCCTACGCCGCGCCCAAGATCTGGCCTGCCAGGTAGCGCCAACGGACAGCACAGTGCTGCTGGAAGGGCCCACCGG
>NZ_JZIR02000051.1:0-34545 GCF_000961955.2 Hymenobacter sp. AT01-02 | reverse complement strand
GCTGGGGCGAAGGTCAGGTTGTTGCGGCCCACGGTACCAGCGGCTGGGGCGAAGGTCAAGTTGTTGCGGCCCACGGTACCAGCGGCTGGGGCGAAGGTCAGGTTGTTGCGGCTCACGGCACCAGCGGCTGGGGCGAAGGTCAAGTTGTTGCCTAATGCACCTTTCATAGAGGATAGTACTCTCTGATTCTCTGTAGGTATTTTTAAACGTGGTAACTTGCCACGCAGCTTGTACTGCGCAGTTACCCGTTCATGAAGCGAATCCTCTTCGGTCTGTTGTTGCTACTTTGGAGTAGTATAACAGGATGTTCTCCTTCCGCTACCTCTGCAACGCCCGACACCGTGCGTATCCGGTGGGCGCGGGACCCGGAGAACCTTGATCCGCTTATCGCCAATAACCCAAGCTCGTACGAGGTAAGCACTTTGCTGCACTGCTCGCTGCTTAATATCTCAGATACTGGGCGCAACATAGTGCCGTGGCTGGCGGCAGCTTCCCCACAGGTTGAACGCCTCGGTGATTCATTGATGCTAGTAAGTTACAGCCTGCGCCCTGAGGCTACCTGGGACAACGGCAAGCCAATCGTGGCTCAGGATGTGGCGTTCACGCTGAAGATGATGAATTGCCCGGGGCTACCCACTGAAATGGATCAAGCTATGTTCCATTTCATCCAGGATATCCGCCTCGACACAACCGATAGCCGCCGCTTCACGCTGGTGTGTACTGGGCAGTCATCTGACTACGTCCGCAATTCAGGTGACTTTTCTGTCCTACCTGAGTACGCACTAGATCCTAAAGGCTCATTACGCTCTGTTTCTATCCGCGAACTACGCTCGGGAGCCGCAACCGCATACGCATCCGTTACTAGCTTCGTACAACGCTATCAGGCTGCGCAGCTAGCTCAGCACCCGGATAATTTACCAGGGTGTGGTCCCTACCAGCTAAAAAACTGGCAACCCGGACGCTTTCTAACCTTCACTCGCAAATTGAAGTGGTGGGGAGATGCTCTTACTAAGGCACCACCGATTTTGCGTGCGGTTCCTAAAAGTATTACCTATCAAATTATTCCAGACGCAGGCACAGCAATGCTTGCGCTTCGAAGAGGCGACATTGACTTATATCCGTTAATGCCTGCTGCTGAATTCGCTCGCCTTCGACGTTCGGATGCCGACCGCGCTAGGTTGAGCTTTTATACAGTGGATTCATACGAATGCGTTGTTGCTAACTTCAATACGCGTCAACCAACGTTGCAAGACCGATTTACACGACAGGCGCTGTCAGCTTTGTTTGATGTACCAGGTCTGATTCGTGCTACCCAACAGGGCGCTGCATACCGAAGCGCTAGCATCGTTAGTCCGCGAGTACACCCTTACTACAATGACAGCTTACCGTTACCTACCTATGATACACAGCAGGCCATAACGCTGTTACGAAAGGCTGGCTGGCGCGAGGTAAATGGTCAGGGTTGGGTGCGTAAGCAAGCAGGTAAACTTCTGGAGCTTCGCCTTTCACTCAGCTATCGGGCAGGGGACCCCGCTTTAGAAGCGGCTGCTCTTCAGTTTCGAGCGGCAGCGACGGCCATACGCATTCCGGTAGATCTTCGTCCTACCGAAGCCTCTTTGCTCGTACAACAACTCCGAGAAGGCACTACGGAAGTGAGTTTGCGTAGCATAGGGGGCAACCCTGCCGCGTATGACTTCACCCCCCTTTTTCATTCGAATAGCACCTCTCTGTACAACTACTCTGGTTTTGGGACTCCTGCCAGCGACCATCTCATAGAGGCTATTGTACAGACACCTGATACAGCGCAAAAAACTCGCTTACTGCGTCGTTTCCAACGCTTACTTTACACTGAACGGCCCATTTACGTATTGTACTTCTTGCAATACCGAATAGCAGCAGCCCGGCGCCTTGGGCGAGTGCCTGTGACCTCCATCAAGCCGAGTTACCGCGCCAACGCCATTGACTTTTCACCAGTAACTAAATAGCTGGTAAATGGGGCGCTATCTGCTTTTTCGCTTAGGCCGAACTGTATTAGCAGCATGGGGCATCCTGTCTATTATCTTTCTACTAACTAGGTGGGCAGCTACCGATATCGGCTTGCAAACATTGCAAGACGCACCTACGCTTGGCAGAGGATTATCAGTAGGTGAACAAACCCGTATAGCACAGCAAGTTCGTCAGCGCTATGGGCTTGATCTTCCAGTATTTTACCTATCGGTATTAACATCAGATACCGATACTCCTGCTTGGCACCCCCACTGGCATTGGAATGGAACACGCAACCAATACCATCGGTGGCTACGGGGGGTAGTGCAAGGTGATCTTGGCAATTCCTACCGCGAGGGCACGCCCGTAACGAAACTATTGCTACAAGCATTACGCTACACGCTACCGCTTACTGTCTCGGCAACGTTCTTAGCCACTATTAGTACTGTCTTGCTCGCTTCTTGGGTAAACTATCATAGTCGGTGGCGTGGTTTGGTACTGGCTATACTTCACGGTATTCAAGCCCTGCCTTTGTTTCTGGTAGCACTGGGCTTGTTGCTGCTATTGGCCAATCCGGATGCGTTGAACTGGTTTCCGGCCTTCGGGTTAGGCGATGATACGGAGCAATACAGCTCTTGGAGTGAGGAGTTGCTGCAATACCTCCGCCACTTAGTTTTACCTGTTTTTAGCTTACTTCTGGTGGCACTGCCCGGGTTCGTGGTGCAACTGGATGGTGCTATGCAGCAGGAACTAAGGGAACCATACGTAGCCACGGCCCGCGCAAAAGGAGCTCCACCAGTGCAGGTTGTTCGGAAACACGTGTTGCACAATGCCTTGCTGCCAGTCCTCCCTTTATTCACAGAGTTATTACCTAGTATGGTAACGGGCTCTGTGGTAGTAGAGATGGTATATGCCTTGCCAGGCATGGGGCGCTTGTTCGTTGAAGCTGCTGCCCAACAAGATCTTCCTGTTCTGCTGGGAGTTGTGCTACTAGTAGCAATAGCGCGGCTAGCAAGCCAGTTACTTGCCGATGCCCTGTATCAGTGGGCTGACCCGCGCATTCGCTTGCACAGATGACTCGCCGGCTCTCGTTTGCGCAGTGGCTTGCGGTTAGTTGGCTTCTGCTAGTGGTAGTCAGTGCATGTATTGCTCCCACTTCTTCTCCTGTTCCCGATTTACTCCATACCCAGGAGCCTCCGTTTCAAGATCCCCACTGGTTGGGAACCGACCCCTTGGGGCACGATGTGTTACAGCTCCTACTAGCTGGTGCTCGCACCACGCTACTCATCAGCATTCCAACGGCTGTTTTAGCTTCCCTGCTAGGCGGTGCAGCGGGTAGCATAGCTGGTTTTTGGGGCAACAGCACTTATCAGGTGCAGCGTGCTAGTGCAGCGGCGGGGGTGATAGGTGCGGTCATTGCATTGCTATTTATACCTCAGCTACGCACTAATCCTTTTCCTGTAGGGCTAGTAATAGGGGTTTTGAGCTGCACCGTTTATTACGCACTCCGACGTACTAGTTGGGGTCAACGGCAAATAGCGGTGCCAATAGATAGTATGGTGCAAGCACTAATTGCGCTACTAGACTCTATTCCGCTACTATCGCTGGTTCTTGCAATTGCTGCCGTACAACGTCCTTCATCCATGGGCTTGGTTGTATTACTCGTCCTGACCTGCTGGACTACCCCAGCTCGCCTACTCCGTGCCGTGACTTTACGGACCAAGGCCTTGCTTTTTGTGGAAGCCGCCGTTGTTGCTGGGTTGCCCACTCTCAGAATCTTGCGGTACCATATTTGGCCTAATACCTGGCCGGTATTACTCATCCGTTTGCCGCTCAGTATTGCCATCATTATTGGACTTGAAACGACCTTATCGTTTCTTGGAATTGGGTTAGCCCCAGAAGTTGCTAGCTGGGGGCGATTACTAGCAAGCATCCGGGTGGCGCCAGCAGCATGGTGGCTTTTGGTGTGGCCTGGGGCAGCCATATTCTTCACCATTCTAAGTCTGCACACCTTAGTAAGCACTAAAATTACGGGGTTTGACAAACATCTAGATGTCACAAAATAGCCTATTTTTTCACATCACAATCTAGCCAACAATCTATGTACGCACACTACCTTCTAAGCTTTCGAGCAGCAGAAAAGGATTTTAGAGATTGTGCAGTTTTAGCGAGATTTAAATCAACTTAATTTTTAACAATAAAACTAGCAATTATACAAGTCACAATTTTGATAAAAGTGTCCTTTACAACCCTATAGTTACCCCCTTAATATTGTCATATGGAACGGCACATAAGGAGAAGATAAGGGGTCACTTTTATTAAGTTCTTTTTACCGTTTTACATGAATTCGCTCCTTGTCAATCGTCCGCATGGCAAAGCACTTCGGACGTTGATACTTGAGATGATGGCGCGGCACACCGTAACGGTAAATGCCAAGCATTATCTCACAATTGACGGGGAATGCATTCCATACGCGGCCGGGTCCGCAGCACTGCGTAAGGGCGCTGCAATCTTGGTTGGTGGCTTATTCGTCGGAGTAGCCACGTCATCTGATGACTAATTTTTAGATTTTTTGTACTAGCCCGCGCAGTTGCTCGCAGCAAGGCTACGTACTATAGGTTGTTGCAATAGGTGTGTGAAAATCCCGTAGGCATTGTCTACGGGTTTTTTTTTCTTGCTTGTTAGCCCAATTTTCTACTACTCTCAGCCCAATACGCGAACGACCAAATGTCGTGTAGGGCATCTGGTCGTTCGCGTATTGGGCTGAGGTCTTACGCTAGCTGCATTTGCTGAGCCAGAAGGGCAATTCCTTCTTGGAAGGAATGAGGCTGATAGCCTAAATCCCGCTCAGCTTTTTCGATAATAAAACCCGTACGTGCTGGCCGCCGCGCTGGCTGCGTAAATGTACTAGCGTCTACTTGGACTAAGAGTGACTTATCCAGGTGAAAGTAATCGGCTACCTGAAGGGCCATCTGGTACGGAGTAAGCATTTCACGCCCGCTGAGATGATAAATACCCGTGGCATCGTGCTTAGCAGCTAACCAGCAGCCAAGTGCTAAATCTTCGGCTAGCGTAGGCGTGCGATATTGGTCGCTTACTACACTAATTTGCTTGCCTGCCCGTAACGATTCGCGCACCCAAAGTACAATGTTGGTCCGGCCATATTCATGAGCAGTGCCATACACCAACACGGTGCGCAAAATAGCCCAAGGAGACTTGCAAGCTTGCACCGCTTGCTCAGCAGCTAGCTTACTCTTACCATAAAAATTGACGGGACCAGGGGCGGCCTCTTCCGACAGGGGGCCTACTTCACCGCTGAAGATGAAATCGGTGCTGACGTGAAGCAGGTGGGTATTCGTTTGCTCACACGCAGCTACTAAGTTCTGCACGGCCGTCACATTTTGCTCCCAACATGCTTGCTGGTTCAGCTCACACTCATCCACATTGGTCATGGCGGCCGTGTGAATGAGATGCGTGGGTTGCTCCTGCAGTATAACGTGCTGCACCTGAGCGGAATCCGTGACATCGAGGGAAACAAAGCGTACCGATGAATATAGTGACGCTAGCTTGTTACGTCCCCGAGAGGTAGCTAAGAGTTCCACATCTGGCTGCTGGTGCAGCAATGCTACTAACTTTTGCCCCAGTAAGCCATTGGAGCCGGTAAGAAGAATTTTCATGTAGTGATGAGTTAGCGACGCGCGAGCCAGGTAGGAGCTTACTCGTATTGATAGCCGTATAGCTCCGTGATTTTCTTCTTTTTCAGCTTTTCCACTTTCACCGTCATCTTAATATCCGTGAGCGGACGATCACGCTCGGCGGTGGGTTGAGCTGCAATTTTATCTACCACATCCAGCCCGCTGATAACCTGGCCAAAGACTGTATACGCTCCGTTGAGGTGCGAAGTACCCCGGTGGTTTTCAACAATGTAGAACTGAGAAGCACTGCTGCTCCGCTGGGGATTGACAAAATCGGGGGAGCGAGCTGCCGCTACGGCCCCGTACTTATGGGTAAACTCGGGTCGTATCTCGGCCGGAATCATTTTCTCATCGGGTGAGCCAGCCCCATCATTGCTAGGGTTGTCGTCTTTGGAGTTCACATCACCGCCCTGAATCATAAAGTCAGGAATAACCCGATGGAAGGTAGTGCCATCGTAGAAGCCACTCGTCGCTAGCTTCAGGAAGTTAGCTTTGTGCAACGGGGTCTGATCAAACAGAATCAGTCGAATAGCACCTTGGGGGGTGGTGATAGTAACTACTTCGTCCTTTTTACTTTTTCGGGGGCCTTTGGCGGCGACTACCAGAGGAGCTACCAGGAGTAAGGCACCTAGCAGCAAGGCGAAGCGGGACAGGAATGGAATACGTGACATACAAAATCAGTTTTGACGAGGCAAAATTACGCGCTTTCGGTAGCCGCAGTTTGAAATTCTATCCGTGACAGATGCACCACATGCACTTATTACCACCAGCAGTCCGCTCAAAGCCTCCTGGGTACCTACCCTAGCTATCCTTTTATGTGGGCGCCCCAGACTGAAGCCGCTGTACGGGTAGCAACAACGGGCGCAGCATTTGTACTAAAATCTCGACTATACGACCAAAGCTCGACTAATTCTGCTTAGAGCCGTATGGAGGCCAGCACTTCGTCCGTTTTTCTTCCCCTCACTTCATCGTATGACTTCACCTTCTACGCCTATTACGCCTGTTGCCCCTCGCATCCACTGGTTTCCTATGCTCCTGCTGGCCGCCTATTTAGTCGAGTTTGTGGTGCTGGGCATTGCCCCAGCGGAGCGCGGAACATGGTGGGCCGAGAACGTTCCGATTTTTCTTATTGTGGTGGCCTTGGTAGTGCTGTATGTGCGCGGCGTACGGTTTTCCAATCTCGCCTACGCCCTGATGAGCGTGCTTTTGTTTATGCACACCATTGGCGGCCATTATACCTTTGAGAAAGTCCCGTTTGACTGGTTCAACAACCTGTTTGGCTTCAAGCGCAACATGTACGACCGGGTAGCCCACTTCACGGTGGGATTTTACGCCTACCCTATCATTGAACTAACGGACCGCAAAGGCCTTATTCAGAGCCGTTTCATTAGCTACCTTTTTCCGCTCTGCGTAATTGGCACCGTAGCCATGACCTACGAATTGATAGAGTGGGTATATGCCGTAAAGGCCGGCGGAGAAGCTGGTGCTGCCTTTCTTGGTAGTCAAGGTGACATTTGGGATGCTCAGAAGGACATGCTAGCAGACACCAGCGGAGCCGTATTTGCACTGATAGTATATGCCTTATTCGGACGCGCACCCAAAGCTTAAACCAGGACAATAATATCTATCTACCTTAGTAACAAGCAACAGGCCGGTCCCGCAAGGTGACCGGCCTGTTGCTTGTTACTGAAGCTACTTTCCCGCCTACAACGCCACGTTGCGATCCTGACGGATATCGTTGAGGATCTGCTGCCCACCGCGGGCTAGCACGCTTTCCGCAATACGAACACCTAAGTCTTCGGCCTGGTCCGCTGAGGCCGTTTGCTGCTCATCAATGAACTGCTGACCATCAAGGCTAATCAGCCCGCCGTGCAGATGCACCTCCTGCCCATTGGAGCTTAGCGTGGCCAGAGCAAACGATGGAATACTGCAGCCGCCTTCCATCGTGCGCAGGAAAGCCCGTTCGGCCCGCAAGCATACGTTAGTAGCTGGGTGGTTGAGAATACGCTCCAGTTCGCTCTTAAGAGTTGGGTCTAAGTTGCGGGCACTTTCAATAGCTACGCTCCCCTGGCCAGTAGCTGGGATATATTGCGTCTCCGGCAACACGTACCGGATAAGATTATCATATTCCATCCGGTGTACTCCCGCATAGGCCAAGACTAGCGCATGATACTGGCCTTCCTCCAACTTGCGGAGGCGAGTTTGGAGGTTTCCGCGGGCCTCGGCCGTAGTAGCATGGGGCAGGAAGCGCCTCAGCATGGCCTTGCGGCGGGTGCTGCTAGTGCCCAGCACAAGGTCTGGACGCTGCAAATCAAGGTTGGGGTCGAAGCTGACGATTACGTCGTTTACTTGCTCACGCTCCAAAAAAGCCAGCAACTCTAGATCAGCCGGGATAGTGCTCTGCACGTCCTTGGCGCTGTGCACAGCAATATCAATGTAACCCGTGCGGAGGCTTTCTTCCAGCTCTTCCGTGAACACGCCCTTAGCTCCAATTTTGTCTAGGGAACGGTCTAGGACTAGGTCGCCGGTAGTGGTGATGATAACTATTTCTGTGGCGAGGCCAGCAGCGTTGAGGCGGTCGGCAACGTGGTGCGCCTGCCACAGCGCCAGCTTGCTACCGCGCGTTCCAATGCGAATTGTTTTCAAAGCAGAAAAATAAAAAGCACAATCTGAAAAAGAGCCGCTTTCTTTAAGCTGCTCCCGGCTCTCAACCGCTTTCCGCTTACCTCAGCGAAAAGAGAAGTACATCCTGGCTAAAGGCCTTTGCAAAGATACGGCGCCCACCCAGCAAGGTAGTTACTATACCAAGTTTAGCACTTACTATACCAATTTAGCAATTTGTATTTTATGCGTAATTAGCGTATTTAGGCCGTTTTTAGAAGTTCTGCCACCCGCAGACACGTGTCCACGAAAACCATGCGGGGGTTAGCATTGCGCTCTACATGGTAGTGCGCTTCGTTCAGCTCCTTTGTAATAGGCTCTGCGTTGCGGGGTGTAACGAAGCGGCTAAACCCTTGCACAAATTGCTGCTCGTTAGCGGCCAAATGGGGCACTAGTTTCGCATCGAGTCCGAAGAGGAGCACCTTGCGCAATAGCACCAGCGCGTACTGTAACAGCTCCTTCTGATTTTCCCGACCCAGCTTCTGAAAATCGTCGCTGATGGCGAGCATCTCCCCCACGTTGTTGCTGTAGCATAGTCGCATCCACTTTACAAAGAAGGTAAAGTAGTCGTGGTCGGCACTGTTGCTGGCTTGCGCCACTAGGGCAGTGCCAGGGTTACCTTCGGCTAGCTGGGCCAGCTGCCGAGCTTTCACCTCCGGGATCTGATGCGTATCGCGTAGCCACGCGAGCAGCTCTTCTTCAGGTAAGGGCCGAACCACTACTGGCTGCACGCGGCTAATGATAGTAGGCAATAGCTGCTCAGGAGCATTGCTCACCAGCAGAAATACCGTAGCGGGTGGTGGCTCTTCCAGCAGCTTCAATACAGCATTGGCCGCTGAAGGATGCATCAACTCTGGCAACCAAATAATTACGATTTTGAACTGTGCCTCGAACGCCTTCAAGGAAACGAGCCGCAGCAGTTGCAGACTTTCTTCCTTGGATATGCTCCCCTGCTTGTTGTCGGCCCCAATGTGCTGCATCCAGTCGTTGAGCCCCTGGTACGGATTCTCCAACACGAAGGTGCGCCACTCGGCTGCAAACTTGCTGCTGACAGCATCTTTAGGTACAGCCTTCGTGGTCGTAACGGGTAGGATGAAGTTGAGGTCAGGATGAATGAGCTTGTCAATTTTCTGACAACTCGGACAGTGCCCGCAGGAGTCAGCATCCGTGGCCGAGCGGGTTTCGCAGTTCAGGAAGGTAGCGTAGGCCAGGGCAAGAGCCAGGGCTGCCGAACCTTCGGCCCCACGAAACAGCTGGGCATGCGCCACATGCTGCCGTTGCACACTCCCAATAAGAAGCTGCTTAACTTGCTGCTGACCCGGTATTTCTGAGAAACGCATTTGTTAAAAAAGAAACTACAAACTGCTCCTGATGGCTCTCTATCACTAGCCTCACCGTTTAGTAGGCTTGCAAAAAATAGCGCCTAGAAACTGGTTGGCTTACCCGGCGCTTACAACTCTATGCCTGCCTGTGGAGCAGCCGGTGTGCTTTTCTCCCACACGCGGTCTTTGGCAGTAGCCTCGTATATGTGCTGCATAATAGCTTGCTCAGTAGCATCATACGAAAGCTGACGACGCGCCATTACGCGTTCTGCTACTTCCGCCACTTTGGGCAGTTTGAAGGTTTCAAAACCTGCCGCTCCGCCCCAGCTAAAGCTCGGAATGAAGGTGCGCGGGAAACCAGCCCCGAAAATATTGGCTCCCACGCCTACCACCGTGCCGGTATTAAACATGGTATTGATGCCGCACTTGCTATGGTCGCCCATCATCAGCCCGCAAAACTGCTGGCCCGTGTTGACGAAACGACCTGCCGAGTGGCTCCAAATTTTAACAGGCGCGTAGTTATTCTTCAGGTTAGAAGTGTTTGTATCGGCGCCCAAATTGCACCACTCCCCTATCACAGAGTTGCCCAGGTAGCCATCGTGGCCTTTGTTGGAGTAGCCCAGCACAATGCTGTTGCCTACCTCGCCACCTACTTTAGAGTAGGGCCCTACGGTGTTGTCGCCGCGCATTTTGGCCCCCGCGTTGATGTGCGAGCCTTCGCATAGCGCCAAGGGTCCGCTGATAATAGCGCCTTCATGCACCTGAGAGTTTTTACCCAGGTAGATTGGGCCGTTCTCGGCATTGAGAATAGCAGCCCGGATTTTCACGCCGGGCTCAATGAAGATACTCTCCGGCGCGTACACGATAGTGTGCACATCCCCCACCGGCGCCGACTGCCGACCACGGGTGAGCAAGTCAAAGTCGCGGCGGATTTCGGCTCCGTTACGCAAGAATAAATGCCACACAGCCTGAATGACCGTAGCGGGCTCCGCTACCTCATGGGTGCGTTGGAAACCATCCTGAATCAGTTCGGCTACCTGGGTGGCGTCGGCGAGGTGAGCTGCCACCAGGGTTTCCTCGTCAAACAGGGCTTCACCCGGCGCTAGTGCCTGTACCTGTTTCGTTAGCACATCATCGGGGCACACGGCTCCGTTGATGAGCAGCGCAGCGCCTTGGGTATTGCCAGCAGGAAATTTGGCTTGCAAGTACGCCTCCGTCAGATACCCTACCTCTGCTACTCCCAAGCGGTGCTGCCATTTCTCAGCCAGAGTAAGAATGCCACAACGTAGTGCAGCCACGGGCCGCGTGAAGGTGAAGGGCAACAGTTGGGGCCGAATGGCCGGATCATCAAAAAGCAGAACGCGCATAGGTACAAAAAACTTAAAGTGGGCGGGATACAGGCCCGGCGCTGGTTTTTAGCTAGTGCAAGTATAAAAAAACTCCCGCCAGGCGAGCCAGCGGGAGTTTCTATTCGCTCATGCCACGTGCCTTTGAAAAAGCACCTGCCACGGGAAATTACTTCTTCTTGTTGTAGCGGTTCATGAACTTCTCTACGCGGCCAGCCGTGTCGAGGAGCACGTTTTTGCCAGTGTAGAAGGGGTGCGACTCGCTGCTAACTTCCACCTTGATAACGGGGTAAGTCTTGCCGTCTTCCATCGTGATGGTCTCGTTCGAGTTCATGGTCGAACGGGTCAGGAATTTGAAGCCGCTAGAAGTGTCTTGAAACACAACTTCGCGATACTCGGGGTGGATGTCTTTTTTCATGGTCGTAATGCCGTTTGTACCTGAGTGCCTGCCGATTTTGCGGAAGGGACTGCAAAAGTACATGTTACGTTCGGATTTCAAAAGGATACCATTACTTTTCCGTTACGTCCGAGCCCGCTCGGAACCTGGGTAGTCAGAATTGGTTATGTTTGGCAGCTACTACCGTATTGACAACTGTTACTACTACACGCATCTGCCTATGTATCATCGTATGTTCACGCTCTCATTTGTGCTGTTGGTTGGTTCTGTTGGAGGGCGTGGTTCCGATGCTACCTCGTTTCAAGCAGCTTATGATGATGCCGCCGTGCGGGTGGAATGGGAAGTAAGCAGCGAAATCGGCATTCAGAAGTACGAGCTAGCGCGCAAAGCTTCCAACGAAGCTGAGTACAGCCACCTCGCTGCTATTGAGCCCAATGCTCAGCACCGCTACCAGTTTATCGATCAGGAGATCAACCAAGAGATAAGTAGCTCGTCGGTTACTTATCGCCTCACCATCTGTAATACGGCGGGCGGCCAGCGTTACCAAACTACCTTTACCCCTATGCCAGGCGCCATGCAACGCTCCTGGGACACGATAAAATCGATGTTTCGGTAGGTGGGCGCGGACGGGCAAAAGCTGATTTATTCGTTGTTTTGTTTCTCGCCGGCTCGACCGGCTTTTTTATGTCGTGCAGATGACAGAACCGTAGCTTGTATAGCTTCTGTCACCTTACTGCTTCATTTTCTTTACCGCTATGCGTCTTTGCTTCGCTTCTAACAATGCCCACAAGCTGGATGAAATCCGGCCGTTGCTACCAGACTTCGTTGAGCTGCTGAGCCTGGCGGATATCGGCTGCCAGGAAGAGTTGCCCGAAACGCAGGAAACTCTGGAAGGTAATGCCCGCCAAAAGGCCCAGTACGTGTGGGACCACTACGGCGTGGCCTGCTTTGCCGATGACACCGGCCTTGAAGTGGCAGCACTAGACGGGGCGCCCGGCGTGTACTCAGCGCGCTATGCTGGTCCCCAGCGCCTAGCTGCCGATAATGTGCAGAAGCTCCTGCAAGAGTTGGCGGAACATGAGGACCGCTCGGCTCAGTTCCGAACGGTAGTGGCCTTGGTGCTACCAACTGGCGCGGTGCACACCTTCGCGGGCTCGGTAGCAGGCATGATTACGGAGGAAGTGCGCGGATTGGATGGCTTTGGCTATGACCCCGTTTTTCAGCCTTTAGAAGGCGACGGCCGCACTTTCGCGGAGATGACTCTGGCAGAAAAAAACGGCATTAGCCACCGCAGCCGGGCCGTGACGGAGCTAGTTGCGTTCCTCAACCAAGTGCAGTAATATCCTCTGAAGGAGCTGCCTTTCCTGATTTCTGTTCTTCTCCGCTTCAAACTTCTTACTTTTGCAGGGTTGGCCCCGCCGGTACGGGCCTATTCCCCCCTCCATGCAACACCCTTTCATCGTCGGTATCACGGGCGGCAGCGCCTCCGGTAAAACCACCTTTCTGCGCCGGCTGCTGGCCTCGTTTCCCGAAGAAGAAATCTGCCTGATTTCCCAGGACAACTACTACCACCCGCGCGAAATTCAGCAGGTAGATTCCCAGGGCGTCACGAATTTCGACTTGCCCTCTAGCATTGATTCGCAGGCGTACGCGGCCGATGTACTTCGCATCAGCCAAGGCCTAGAGGTGCGCCGTCAGGAATACACGTTCAACAACCCCAACGTGAAGCCTACGGAACTCGTGTTTCGGCCTGCGCCCATTGTCGTGGTAGAAGGCATCTTCGTGTTCTACTTCGAAGAAGTGGCCAAGCTGCTCGACCTGAAGGTTTACATTGATGCCCGGGAGCACGTGAAGCTACAGCGCCGCATTGTGCGCGACCGGGACGAGCGGGGCTATGACCTGGAGGATGTGCTCTACCGCTACACCAACCACGTAGCGCCTACCTACGAGAAGTACATCAAACCCTTTAAGCACGACGCCGACATTATCATTCCCAACAACCGGCATTTCGACCGGGGCTTGGATGTACTAGTGGGTTACTTGAAAGGCAAGATTCACTCCAGCACTATATAAGTACTACCCGAATAAAAAGCACAAAAGCCTCGCTGCCCTATCCGGCACCGAGGCTTTTGTGCTTTCTGGCCTATGTTACATCACCCAAAGTGGCTGCTTAGGCTGAATAACCTTCTGCTTCTTTAAGTACTGCGCGGCAGCAGACAGTTTCGCCCGGTCATGCACGTTAATAAGAATCAGTGGCCCGGTTGTACTGGTCAGGCTAAGAACAAAGTCCTGCTCCGGCCGCAGGCGCTGCTTGCTTAGCTAGGCCAATTTTTCTGCAAATAGCGCAACGTAGCGGCGTGCTCCTGGGTGATAATTATGATCGGCAGATACACTCCCTCTTTGGCCGTAGCCAGTGTTTTATCCTTGTTTAGGATGGGAGTTGACGTAAGGGTATAGGTACTGCGAAATGCGTCACGGAAGGGTTGCAGCACTGGTGCCGCCGGGTCGGTATCGGTCCAGTACAGTGCTTTGCGGAACAGGTTTACGTACTCGGTGGCAGCATATGGGAAAGTAGCATCGAACGTGGCGACTACTTGCCGCACAAATACGCTATCTATAGTGCGGCCATTGGCAATGTAGCTTTCTACTTGCGGATAAATGGCTTTGGCATACCGATCAATGTAGTCGTCGTGGTACCACTCGCCACTTTCTGTTTGGCCGGCCTGCTGCTTGTAAATCCATTCGCCGGCAGCAGTAGCCAGGCCTTCTTCCATTAAAGAGTAAGCATAGCGCCAAGCAGGTGAGCCGCTGTGCTGGTACCACCGCTCCATCTGCTGCTGCAACTCCTGCCGCTGCTGCATAGAAAGCGAGTGGCTCATTTCGTGAAACATGACGGTGCTGCCCGACACGAAATCGGTGGAAGCGGGGTGGCAGTCGAGTAGCACGATGTTGCTGGCTACCGTGGCGGAGTTGGTGAATGTAGTAGCGGGCCCAGGCAATGGGCTTAGCATAATGCGGTACGGCACTTCATTTGGCCAGCTGCTGCCGTAGAAGGTGCGCAGCCGGGTAAAGTGCTTGAGCAGTTGTTTTCGGTCGAGGTAGGCTTGGTAAGCCTCGCGCTCCTGAGTTAGCTGAGTTTGGTAGGGATACCAGAGCAGCTCCTCAAAGGCAGGGCTCAATGCCTGATAAACCTGACTAAGCTCAACCAAGGTTTGGTTGGGCATGAGCCCAACGGCGCGCTGCTGCAAATCCGGGAGGTCTTTCGCGTCGGCGGCGCACTTGATAAAGAGGTTCCAGCTGCTGCCCGACGAGCCCAGACGGTCGGCAGGGTAGTCGGGCCACTGAAAATCTACCTCGCGGGGGAGCTGCTGGTAGCGCCGGATAGCGGCCTGCGCTGCTGGCGTATTGAAAGCACTTTGCTCAAACTGCTGCCGCACGCCCCGGTAGCCTTTGCCACCGGCCACAACTTCTACGTAGCGCACGAGGCTCAGAATCCGGTTTACTTCTACCGATGCTTGGATAGTAGCAGGCTGACTTACGGCCGGATGTAGCACCGAAAATTTCAGCACCATGAACAACAAACACGATATAAAGCGGCCACTCATAGGGGTATAGGCATATAGTTGGTTGTAAAGTGCGAAAAAACAACTGCCTTGCTTTATCTCCTCGGTGGATACTTTGCGCCGGGCAAGGCAAAAAGGTATATTTGTAGCTCTTACCCTCAAACTCGGTGCACCTCCTACCCACCTTTTTACTCCGCTTGCGTTTCGCGCTGCTCACAGCTACTATGCTGTTTGTGCTGTCGCTGAACCACCAAGCTGTGGCTACGCTGCGGGTGGTGCCGGTGGGTAAGGGCACGCGGGTAGACGCTGCCCCCCGGGCGGCAGTAGTAAAGCAGCGCGTAAATCTCGAAGCCACTTCGCCGCTAGGGCTTTTCCTGGCCCCAGCGGTGGATGCGTGGCTACCGCTCCCAACACCAGTGGTCGGGCTTGGCTGGTTGCCAGTACGCCTGGCGCAACTTGCTCCCCGGCCCTGCGCTATTCCGGATTTATTCCGCACGCGGCTGCTCGTAGCTGCTTTATCGCCGCACGCCCCGTAGTGCCCAGGTTGCCCTGCAACCAATTGACTGCCTGCACTTTTTCTTAGAAATCGGCGTTCAGTTGTCGCCGATATTACTCTGACTATTGCGTGGCGCAGCTGCTCCAGCAGCTCGCAGTACACTAGCTACTGCATCCTTTCCAACCCAGCACATCAATTATTTACTCAATGCGTAATAAAGGACTCGTCATTACGCTGACACTTATTGTGTCGGCGTTGTGCATTTACTTTCTCACTCTCACGTTCGTTTCGCGGGGCGTGCAGCGCGATGCGGTAGCCTACGCCAGCCGCGGCGGCAAACTGGTGGAGCCCAAGCGCCAGCGCTACCTTGATTCGGTATGGCGTGCGCCCGTATTTGGCCCCCTCACCTATAAGGATGTGCGCACCTCAGAGCTTGGCCTGGGCCTCGACTTGAACGGTGGTATGCACGTAACCCTAGAGGTTTCGCCAGTAGAAATCGTGCGGGCTATGTCGGGCAACTCCAAGGATGTGGCTTTCAACAAGGCCCTCGTAAATGCCCAGCAAGCTCAGAAGTCTAACCCTTCGACGCCCTTCACAACGCTGTTCGCTCAGTCGTACCGCGAAGTAGCTCCCAACAACAAGCTGGCTAGCATCTTCGCCAACACCACCAACAAGAGCCGCGGCATCGACATTAATTCAACCAACGAAAAGGTTGTTTCAGAAATCAACAAGGAAGTAGAAGAGGCCATTGACCGTTCCTTCAACATCCTACGCACCCGTATCGACAAGTTCGGTACCAGCCAGCCTAACATTCAGCGGGTGAAAGGCACGGGCCGTATTCAAATTGAGTTGCCTGGTGTAGATAACCCCGACCGTGTGCGCAAGCTGGTGCAAGGCCAAGCCAAGCTGGAGTTCTGGGAAGTGTGGCGCCCCGACGAGTACGCGCCCTACCTGAACCAGCTAAACGAAGTGCTGAATGCTAAGGAAGCTGCCGGTGCTACGGCTGCTGTTGCTTCTGCTTCTACCGACACCGCCCAAGCCACTACCGCTACGGCCGCCGCCGATACCTCCTCGCTGGCTAGCAAGCTGGCCAAGAAAACGCCTGCTACGGCCAAAGCCGACTCAGCTTCTCCCAAGAAGAACGTGCTGGCTAGCTTGTTTACCATGCCCGGTACTCTGGGCTCCAACGTGCGCGATACGGCCCGTGTGAATGCCGTGCTGCGCAGTCCCGACACCCGCGCTGTATTGCCCTCTAACCTCACCTTCATGTGGGGAGTGAAGCCCGACGTTATTGACGGTCAGGAATACCTGCAACTCTATGCTATTCGCAAGAGTGGCAGCGCAGATGCTCCTATTGGTGGCGAAGTAATCAGCGACGCTCGCGGCGACATCGACCCCATGAGCGGCCGCTCGGAGGTTTCTATGCAGATGAACCCCTCCGGTGCTCGTAAGTGGCAAAAATTGACTGCCGCCAACGTAGGTCGTCAGGTAGCCATTGTACTCGATGACTACGTGTACTCTGCGCCAAACGTACAGACGGAAATTGCTGGTGGCAACTCCAGCATCTCCGGCAACTTCACAATTGAAGAAGCCAAGGACTTAGCTAACATTCTGAAGGCTGGTAAGCTGCCCGCTCCTACTCGCATTGTGGAAGAAGCCATCGTAGGTCCTTCACTGGGCCAGGAGGCTACCAACCAGGGCCTGTATTCTTCGCTGGCTGGTTTGGTTATCATTATGATCTTCATGGCCGTGTACTACGGCCGCGCTGGTATGGTCGCCGATGCGGCCCTACTCTTCAACATGTTCCTAATTCTGGGTGTTCTGGCGCAGTTTTCCTTTGCCCTTACGCTGCCCGGTATTGCTGGTCTAGTGCTTGTAATTGGTACGTCGGTGGATGCTAACGTGCTGATCTTTGAGCGGATTCGGGAAGAACTTGACCACGGCCTGCAAACCCAGGACGCCATCAACAAAGGATACGGCCGTGCTTTCTCGGCTATCTTCGACTCCAACGTTACCACGCTGATTATTGCGTTGATTCTGGGCTTCTTCGGTACAGGTCCGGTGCAGAACTTCGCCATCACCCTCGGCATTGGTGTATTCACTTCCTTCCTGTCGGCGGTATACGTGTCGCGCCTTATCATCGAGCGTCTGACCAAGGGCAAGGATAAATCTTCCCTGACTTTTGACACGGCTATCTCGCGTCACTTGTTCAAAGGCACCAACTTCGATATCGTGGGAATGCGCAAGTATGCCTACGTTGCTTCTACGGTTATTATCCTGCTGGGCTTCGGGCTGATGGCCCTGCAAGGTGGCCCTAACTTGGGTGTTGACTTCCGCGGAGGCCGTGAGTACATCGTGGACTTCAACAAAGCTATTCCGGCTTCTGACGTTCGCGACTTGCTGACCACCGATTACTTTGGTGGCGCTGGCACAGAGGTAAAAACGTTTGGCTCAGCTAATCGCCTGCGCATCACAACGGGCTACTTGGCAGCTGACGAAAGCACCGATGCCGACAATAAAGTGCGCGCAGCCCTGGAAACGGGCCTGAAGCAGAAGTACGCCGCCGCTACGCCTACGGTGAAAAGCTCCTCGAAAGTGGGCGCTACTATTGCCGACGACATCAAGAAAACGTCGGTAATCAGCTTGGGCCTGACGCTGCTGGCCATCTTCGTGTATGTACTGCTACGCTTCGAGAAATGGCAGTACTCCATGGCAGCAGTAGTAGCCCTGTTCCACGATGCGCTGCTGGTTATTGCAACCTTCCCCATTGCGCGGGCTCTGGGCCTGAACTACGAAATGGACCAGGTGTTCGTGGCAGCCGTGCTAACGGTAATTGGCTTCTCCATGAACGACACGGTTGTTATCTATGACCGTATTCGGGAATACCTGCGTGAGAACAAGCACCTGACGTTTGCTCAGGTAGTAAACCCCGCCCTGAATAGCACCTTCTCCCGCACCATGATTACGTTCACCACAGTATTCTTGGTAGTGGGCGTGCTGTACGTGTTCGGGGGCGAAACCCTCCGCTCCTTCTCCTTCGCCATGCTGATTGGTATTATCTACGGTACGTATTCGTCGCTTTTTATTGCGGCGCCGCTGATTCTGGATACCTACGGCCGTAAGGAAAAAGCCAACCTTAATACGACGACTGACGCGGGTGCTCCCAAACTCTCCACTGCCAACGTATAGCCTTTGTTTCTCCTGCTCAATGAGCAGGTAGCAAAAAGCCCGGCCGCTCGGCCGGGCTTTTTTTATGCGTTACATTCTAGCCCAGCTTGCCCATCTTATCACCTAGGCTAATTCACAGAGTGTCTCTGCAGTGCTTCCGGCGGCACTAGCTACCCCATAGGTGGCATATTCACAGCCTCTTGGGTGGGGTAGTGTGCAGATGATAGTTTTCTACGCAGGACCTAAGGTCTACCTACAGATTGAAGCCCAAACAAAAAGCCCCGGCCGTCAGGCCAGGGCTTTTTGTTGACGAAGGGTTTCGTTAGAAGGAAGCTGTAACGCCTTCGGCTACGACCTCTTTCACTTCGGGAACCATGCGCTTGAGCAGGTTCTCGATGCCTGACTTTAGCGTAACGGTAGCCGAGGGGCAGCCCGAGCACGAGCCTTGTAGATTCACCGTTACGATGCCATCCTGGTAGCTCTTGAAGGTGATGTTGCCGCCATCTTGCTCTACCGCTGGACGCACGTAGTTGTCAAGCAGGTCAATGATTTTCTGGCTGGTCTGCTGATCTACTTCCGAAGAATTACCCGAGGCAGCAGCTTGCTGGGCGGCGCGCTGCTCAGCGGCGGGGTCTACGGTGAAGATAGGGCCAGCGGCCTCCACGTACGATTTCAGGAAGGTACGCAGCTCGGGGATGAGCTGAGCCCACTGATGCTCGGTGGTTTTGGTGATGGTAACGAAGTTCTGCGCAATGAATACGCGGCCAACGTAATCGAAGCCGAATAGCTCCTGCGCCAGGGGCGAATTAGCAGCGGCTTCTACCGTTGGATAGTCTACGCTCACCCCATCCGACAGGAGTTGGGTGTTGAGCACGAACTTCATGGATTCAGGGTTGGGGCTGGCTTCGGCGTAGATAGAAACCGGGGCAGCGGGGGCAGTGAGTTGTTCAGCCATGTTTGAAAGACTTGGAGACAAGCAGAGAGAGTGAGTCGGCCGCTTTCAGTCGGCCTGGACAGATAGAACCGCACAAGACGGTAGAAGTTGCAAAGGTAGCTATGATTTAAAGAAGCTCGTGCAGGAAGCACGCCATCCTCAGCAAGTGCTTCTAAATATAACGCATCAACGCCAAGCATAATTCATCTAGCTTAGGCACCCTACCACAAGTCAGCGTAGTAGCTCAAGACTTTGCAGCAGTTTATCCCTTATAAAAGGCTTTTTAAGCGCTATACAACCAGCGCAGCCTCGTTTTTTACCGCTCTTGGTTAACCTCCTACCTTTGCAGCTTGCCTATGCTACATACTCTTTTACTTTCTGCTGCCGCTCCTGCGTGGCCCTGGCTGCTCCCTTTCTTTGGCTTACTCACCCTCATTGCCACTGGCCCACTGCTGTTTCCGAAACTCTGGGAAAAGCACTACGCTACGGTGGCGGTAGGTTTGGGCCTGCTTGTGCTGGGCTACTACGGGATAGTTCGCCGGGACTGGCACACGGCGGTAGAAACGCTAGCTGAGTATTTCTCTTTCGTCGCCTTGCTCACGGCGCTGTTTGTCGTGGGGAGCACCATGTACCTCAATATTAACCGGCAAGGCACACCAGCCCGCAACGTGCTGCTGCTAGGCATTGGGTCAGCACTGGCTTCACTTATTGGCACTACGGGGGCATCGCTCCTGCTGATTCGCCCGTTCATTCGGCTCAACGACTCGCGCATCAGGCCTTACCATATTGTCTTCTTCATCTTCACTGTAAGTAACGCTGGCGGGTTGCTCACGCCCCTCGGCGACCCACCGTTGTTTATTGGCTACCTGCGTGGCGTACCTTTTTTCTGGACTACTTGGCATTTGCTAGCGCCTTGGCTGCTAGGGACGGGCTTACTGCTACTTCTGTTCTGGCTAAAAGACCGGCGCAATCCGTATCCGGCCCCGCTTTCGGGCAACGAGCAGCGGCGGGCTCTGCAGGGCCCGCTCCCGCTATATGATCTGAATGGTCACTATAATCTACTGTGGCTGTTAGTGGTGCTGGCTGCCGTGTTCCTAGACCCTAGCCGTCTGCCGTGGCTACCTTACATGCCCATAGCTGGCCTAAAGGTATCGGTGGTGCGGGAGGTAGTGCAACTGGGGGCAGCTTGGGGCTGCTACCGCACAGCTCACCACAAGGCGCTCAAAGCTAACCACTTCAACTTCGAGCCTATTCAGGAAGTAGCCCTGCTGTTCTTCGGCATTTTCCTGACGATGATGCCAGCCCTGCAAACCGCCGCTCAGGTGGCTTCTTCGCCAGCAGTAGCGCAGCAGCTTACCCCAACTTCCTTGTACTGGCTTACGGGTGTGCTGTCTGCCTTTCTCGATAACGCGCCTACGTATGCCAGCTTTGTGAGCTTAAGTATGGCGGGTCATCAACTTCCCTTCAATGATGCAGATTCTGTGCGTCAATTTGCGGAGTCGGCGGCTACTATGCCACTGCTGCGCGCCATTAGTAGCGGGGCCGTGCTATTTGGCGCCCTTACTTACATCGGCAACGGGCCGAACTTCCTGGTGCGGGCTATTGCGGAAAAAGAGGGCGTGCCTATGCCTTCATTCTTTGCCTACATTGGGCGTTATGCTCTGCCCTATTTACTACCCGTACTAGGCATTGTAAGCGGGTGGCTACTGTGGGGCTGACAGTACATCCTGGCTGGGTGGGCTGTCATCAAAACCTGGCCTACCCTCCCTCACGTACGTTGCCGGTATGCTGCCTCGTCTTACTACTGCCTTGTTTCGCCCCGTTGACATTGCTTGGCTAGTAGTCTTTCGTATGGGTGCGGGCGGGCTCTTAGCCCTTGAAATGGCAGGCAGCCTCGCCCTGGGCTATTACAAGGAATATACCCAGCCTCAGTTCCACTTCTCCTATTACGGTTTTGGCTGGTTACCGCACTGGCCGCCGGCCGTGATGATAGGGTTGCACTTAGGGGCTATAGCCGCCGGAATTGCGGTGGCGGCGGGATGGCGCTATCGTCTGGCGGCGCCCTTGCTCACCCTGTGCTACACCCTACTGTTCCTGGCCGAGCAAACGCGGTACATCAATCATTTCTACCTCTACTGCTTAGTGGCCTTTTGGCTGTGCTTGCTGCCGGCCCATCGGGCCGCCTCTGCCGACGTGCACGCCGGTCGGGTAAAGCTCAGCATTACTACTCCTGCCTGGACACGCTACCTGCTGGTGGCCCAACTCTGTATTGTGTATTTCTATGCTGGTCTCGCCAAGCTGAACACCGACTGGCTGATGGCCCGCCCACTGACGGTGTGGCTGGCTCCTAAGGCACACTACCCTATTATTGGGAGCTTGCTTGGTCATTGGCTTACCCCCTGGGTGATGAGCTATGCTGGTGCCGCCTTCGATTTGCTGGTTGCCCCTCTGCTCTTGTGGCAGCGCACCCGGCGCTGGGCCTTCGCATTAGCGGCCGTGTTTCACCTATCCAACGTCCTTATTTTTGGCTTAGGCACGTTTCCGTGGTTCTCGCTGATGATGACCGCCTGCGTATTTTTTCCACCTTCGTGGCCGCGGTATATTCCACTACTCAGGAAGTGGGTAGCAGCCCGTATCGGTGGGCCGAGTACGCTCAAAGAAGCTGCTGTTCCGGCCGGTGCGGGCCTGTTAATGGCTGGGTTAGCAGCCTATTTTGTATTACAACTAATAGTTCCACTTCGCTTTGTGCTGTACCCTGGCAACGTGCACTGGACGGAAGAGGGGCATTATTTTGCTTGGCATATGATGCTGCGCTCCAAGCAAGGCACTGTGGTATACCGGGTCGTAACGCCCAATGGAAATACCGAGTTTGTGCAGCCATCATTCTACCTCACTCGCACGCAAACTCGCAAGCTAGCAACGCATCCCGACCTTATTTTACAGTTCGCTCATTTCCTGGCCGACCAGTATCAGCGCCGAGGTATGGGGCCCGTGCAGGTGTACGCCGATTCATACTTGGTGCTGAACCGCCGGCCAGGGCGCCCCCTCGTGCGCGCCGATGTAGACTTGGCCACCCAGCCGCGTACCCTGGCTCCATCCTCCTGGATTTTACCCGCGCCGCCAGTAGAATAAGCTAGAATACTTATTCGGACGTTTACCTAAACGATGATGCGGACACGGGCTTTCTGCTTAGTCTACCTTGTTGGCACGGGCACGCAGGAGCATATCGGCTAGTACGAGGGTAGTCATGGCATCTACGATAGGCACGGCGCGGGGTAGCACGCAGGGGTCATGGCGACCCCGCCCGGCTAGCATAATTTCCTCTCCTTGGTCATTGATGGTGGCCTGGGGCTGCAAAATGGTAGCTACCGGCTTGAAGGCAACCCGGAAGTAGATATCCTGCCCATTGCTAATACCACCTTGGATTCCCCCACTGTGGTTGGTGCGAGTTCGTACTTGACCTTGTTCGTCGGTGTAGAATGTATCGTTGTGCTCCGAGCCAAATAGCAATGTTCCGCCAAAGCCTGAGCCATACTCAAATCCCTTGACCGCATTAATGCTCAGCATGGCCCGGCCTAGCTCGGCGTGCAGGCGGTCGAACACAGGCTCACCCAACCCGGCGGGTACTCCTTGTACTACCCCGGCCACAATACCGCCTACCGTATCCTGCCGGTCGCGGGTCTGGCGAATTAGCTCGGCCATACGCTCGGCAGTCTCGGGGTGTGGGCAGCGCACTGGGTTCGATTCAATCAAACTTAAGTCTAGCTCCTGGTAGCCTACGGGCACTTGCACGGCACCCACTTGCGCTACGTAGCTACTCACCCGAATGCCATAATGAGCCAGCAGCTTGTGCGCTACCGCACCGGCCGCTACCCGCGCCGCCGTTTCGCGGGCCGAGCTGCGCCCGCCGCCACGGTAGTCGCGGCGACCGTATTTCTGGTCGTAAGTATAGTCGGCGTGAGAGGGCCGGTAGGCGTGCTCAATGTGCGAGTAATCGTGACTGGCCTGATCCTGGTTGCGAATAAATAAGCCAATGGGTGTACCCGTAGTATATCCTTGAAACAACCCCGACAGTACTTCTACCTGGTCGGCTTCCTTGCGGGGGGTAGTCAAGTCGCTCTGGCCGGGCCGCCGCCGGTCGAGGGCGGCTTGAATTTCAGCTACTTCTACGGCCAACCCAGCCGGACAGCCATCGATTACTACGCCAATTCCCGGCCCGTGCGATTCGCCAAAAGTAGTAATCCGAAACAGGGTACCGAAGGAATTAGACATAGCAAGTTGAAGTGACAGGTGAGTAAGCCGCAAGCAATGCGTCTGGGCAAAGATACAGGTGTCATTCGCAGCGCAGGCACAGAATCTCCACAGCAACCCGCTAACTCCGCGTAATGGCGCTACCTAGCGGGCTGATACCAACGCTAGGATTGCCTAGAAATCATATTGTGCTTACCACTGGAGTAGCTGGCCTACTTATTTCTACCCGCCTGCCACCAGCCAAACCCGGCTATGGCCAACAGTGCTACTAGTAAGAAATTGGCGTAGCGGCGTACATCTCGGTAGAGGCCTATTTGTTGCAGCGTATTATCAGCATCGCGCAGCGCTTCTTGGTAGAAGGGGTCCGTGGGGTGCGGGCTGAACGTGACGGTCTCTCGCACCGGGCCACGCACCTGTGGCCGTAGCTCAGGACGCAGGGTATCATAGCGGGCCGTTTCAGGGTTGAAAACCACTAGCCTTAGCAGGCTATCTAACGGCACCTGGCCCGGCCGCCGCGCTACCACCCGAAACCGGAAGCTCTTGCGACCACCCACCCGGCCACTCTCCCGGGTTAGGTTCTGGTCTACATCAGGGCCATAAAACTCTAGTCCTTCGCGTGGGGCAGGGGCCGGCAGGTTTACTGCGGCCAAGTTTCCCTCTCCTTCTACCGTAAATGTGTAGGCAAATGCCTGTCCGGTTCGAAACGTGGTACGGTCAATAGCCTCCCGAAGCTGGTAGCTACCTACCGGCACTTGGTCACGCAGGGGGTGCGGCGGTAAGGCTAGCACAGTTACCGTTTTAGCCCCTGAGAAGTAGGTTTTAAATCCCTCCATTCGGTTGTCTAACCCCGGGTCCGGCTTTTTAGCTACCCGGTACTTCACCATTTGAAGGGCTACAGCCGGGAATACCAAGGGCTGCGTATTAAGTGGGTAAAGCTCCGCTTCGTACAATTTGAAACGCAGAAAGGGCTTACCATCTACGGTTACCGCTTCGGGCGTTATTTCCTGCTCATCGAAGGTTTCTTCCCATACCGTACGCTGGCGCAGTTGCCGAATAATATCCGGAAGCTGCCCAGCGAAGTTGTAGAAGTCTAGTACGCCCTGGTCCTCCGCGGTGAGGTAGAAATACAAGGCAATGTGCACCCCTTGTCCCACGTATATCCGCGCCCGATCGGGCACTAGGGCCAGAAAGGCTTGGTCCTTGGGCTCCACGTACTCCTGGGGCTTGGGTTTGCCGAACAACTGATCCAGTGACCCAATGCCTTGTAGCGGGCCCGTACTAGGAGGCGTAGCCGGACCAGTAGCCTGGGGCCCTACCCGCAGTGTACCACCGCCCGAGCGTACCGTCAGCGCATTTATCGTCATGGTGAACGGCTTAATCACGTATTCGCCCTCCGCATAGGCGGCATAGCGTTGCGTGATAATCAGCTCGGAGGAGCGCTGCCCGTTTACAATGCGTGTAGTGGTAGTGCTAGACTTTCCGCTTTTCTTAAATCCTTCCAGATCGGGAAAAGCCGAATAGCGCTCCAAAGCAGCCCCCCGCAAATGAAAGCTGATGGTAAAATACTCGTTGATTGGAAAGGAAGCCTTGCCCAGTTCAATTTCTGCCTCCGCTCGGCTCGCACTTGTACCCTGGGCCATTGCCGTTGGCACCCACAGAAATGCGGGCAACACTACAGCCAGAAAATACAAGAGAAAGCGCATCAAAAAAGCAGGCTGAGAAGAAGCAAAAATACGGAAATCCGCAGGGTACGGCCTCATTTCCTTGCTAGGAAATAGAGATAACGGGGACCGGGGTTGCGAAGTCAGTTTACAAAATTTTGGCATTGATCAATCCATAGTTGCCGAGCTAGCGTAATTCTCTCCAAACACAATCTCAACAGTCTACTGCCCAAAAAAATCCACCTAGCCGGGGTGGCGGGCCTTGTATTGCCTTCACTTTTCATTCACCACCAATTACCTTACCCATGTCCAAAATCACCCAACCCGGTGGGGACGAGGCGGAATTCGCCAAGCCGCTATATACGCCCATCAAGCGTCGCTCTTTCTTTATGTACGCCGGTGCTACGGCAGGTGCTACGGCCCTTCTCCTATCGGGCTGCGATGATGACGACGAAACGACGAATGACATGCCCGGCATGGTCAACGTTGGCTCTAGCAGCTTAGGTGTACTAAACTACGCATATGCTCTGGAGCAATTGGAGGCTGGTTTCTACACGGCCCTGCGTGATGGCTCTTACTACAAAGGCCTGGGCGCTACTAGCGCTGAAAAGCAGATCTTGGATGACCTGTACTATCACGAAGTAATTCACCGCGAGTTCTTCAAAGCAGCTCTCGGCACAAATGCCATTAAGGCGCTGGAGCCCGACTTCTCAAAAATCGACTTCTCATCTCGTACGTCTGTACTGGGCACCGCAAAAGCCTTTGAAGATTTGGGGGTAGCTGCCTACAATGGTGCTGGCCGCTACATCGCTACGGACAACGCAGGTTTGAACTACCTGGTAATTGCTGGCAAAATCGTTTCGGTAGAAGCTCGCCACGCGGCTCTTATCCGCGACCTAGTATCGGAAGGCTCGTTCGTTGATTCGGATGTGGTAACTATCGCCACGAACGGCTTAGAGATTAGCAAGTCTCCTTCTGAGGTTGTAACTGTGGCAAACACCTTCCTCAAGGACGGTTCAAAACTGAACGTTTCCGGCTTGGTATAAGGCACCGGTAGTTCTCACTCCCATTCTAACAGCGCATTCAAGATGAATTTCTTTCATATCCTCTCCGAAATTGAGAAAACTGATCCAGAGGTTTTCGAGCGTTTCGACTCCCGCCGCGAGGTATTCAAGCACCTCACTGGCTTTGGCAAAAAACTAACAGCTGCTACCCTGCCTATGGCAATGGGTGCCATCTTCAACAAAGCCTACGGCCAAACCAGCAGCGCACCTTCCGTATTCGACGTGCTGAACTTCGCGTTGAAGCTGGAGTACTTAGAAGCTACCTTCTACAATTTAGGTTTGGCTGGCGACGGTACTGTAGGAACTGGTGCAGCTAGCACCACAGTGTCGGCTTCTCAGACGGTCTTGCGGAATCAGTTCAGCGAAACTAACCGCAACGCGCTCCTTAAGATTCGTACCGACGAAAACAATCACGTAAACTTCTTGCGTGACGCCATCACAAGGGCTGGGGGTACTCCTATTGCTGCTCCGGCTGTATCACAGTTCGACTTTACAGGAGGTAAGGGCAACAACGCCGGGCCGTTTGCTGGCGTATTTAGCAATGCAGCGCTTTTCCTTGCTGTAGCCCAGTCATTGGAAGACACTGGGGTACGAGCTTACAAAGGTGGTGCTCCCTACCTAGCTACTAACAAAGATGTGCTGACGGCAGCTTTGAACATCCATTCAGTTGAAGCTCGTCACGCCTCGCGCCTTCGCACAATGCGCCGTGGCGGCCCCCTGAACAATGAAGCCTCCAAGACTGCTGCCGGTTCAAACCCAAGCACTTCGCCTAAGAGCTGGATTTCAGGCCAAGACGGTGGTGGAGCCGCCCCAACGTACACTGCTCCAATTTATGGTGCTGGCCAAGCCCCTTCCTACACGCCTGCTGGCATTACGTTCCCAGCTGAGGACAACGTAACGCAAGGCGGTGTGAACTTACAGACTACGTTGGCTTCCCTCAACTTTCCGGCTGCTGCTTTCTCGGAAGCTTTCGACGAGCCGCTACCCGTACCTACGGTAATTACTATCGCCCAAACCTTCACCATTACGGGCAGCACGTTCTTCTAGGCCCTAGTCTTTGGAAGAAATTGTTTAGCAAACAAAAAAGGACGACCCGTGTGGTCGTCCTTTTTTGTTTGCTACTAGTGCAACTCCCTCTGTGCTTGCAGACTCTTGCCCTTGGCGCATCCCGGTTTATCCGAGTACCTTTGTTTAGCCGGAGCTACTTGCTTTGCGCCTCCTTTCCTCGCTTTCTGGGTTATTCATGCATGTCTGAGTCCGTACCTACTACCTCCTTTCTTGAGCGCACCATACAGCGGCGCTCTTTCTTCCGCGTGGCCGGGGCTACTGCCGCTGCTTCCACGCTGGTGCTTGCTGGCTGCGTCGGCTCCGACGACGATAATGACGAAACGGGCCCTTCCGTAAGTACACTGCGCTTCACCAGAGACGATTTAGGTGTACTGAATTACGCCTACTTGCTGGAACATTTAGAAGCTGCTTTTTATCAGAAAGTGGTGGATGCTTTTCCTAGTGATTTTACTGCTGATGACCGAGCCGCCTTCGTGGATTTGCGCGACCATGAGGTAATTCACCGGGAGTTTCTTCGCTATGCTCTTGGGACAAACGCTTTCGATAACGTAGTACCTATAGCTTTCGATTTCACTTCTTTTAACCTCACTACCCGGGCTGGAGTGTATGCCGCGGCTCAATTGCTGGAAGATGTAGGTGTAGGTGCTTACAACGGCGCTGGCAAGCTACTGACGGCCCCTGCGTATCTCAAACTAGTAGGCAAGATTGCCTCGGTAGAGTCACGTCATGCAGCTTTCGTGCGCGACCAGGCGCAGCCCGGCTCATTTGCTGCCGCCGATGTGGTAGAAAACACAGGCACACTAGCCGGGCTTGATACGGTTAAGACGCCCACGCAAGTAGCCGAGTTGATTGCCAAGTACGTGCAAGCAACTCTTATTGTCACTGATCTTCCTACTCTGTAAGCGCTGCCTTGTCTTATGCAATTTCTGAAACTACTAGCCCAGCTGGCTGAGCTTGATGAGCAGCAACTAACCGCAACCGGTCCTCGGCGCACGGCCCTGAGCCGCCTCGGCCAAGCCGGCGCTGCCGTGCTGCCCGCAGCTCTCACGGCCCTAGCTTCGCCCGCGGCGGCCCGCGACATCAAGGACACACGTACACCTCTCGATGTGCTCACGCTGGCACTTACACTAGAGTACCTCGAAAACGAGTTTTACTCCCGCGCCCTTGGCCTCACTCCTGGTGGGCCGGCTAATCCGACGGCCTTCTTTGTTTCGGCGGAAAACAAAGCTGCTATTGAAACTATTCAGCGCCACGAGCAGCAGCACGTAACCTTGCTTTCCCGGCTTATTGTGGACGCGGGCGGGACAGTTCCACCAGCGCCGCGCTTCGACTTTACGGGTAGCAAGAATGGCGCACAAGCTGCGGTGTTTGCTGATGTATACACCAACCTCGACACCTTCCTGCAGGTAGCTCAGCTCTTAGAGGATGCCGGTGTACGGGCCTACAAAGGGCAGGTAGAGTTTATCCAATCCTACGACTCATTGCTGGAAGCAGCCCTGCGCACGCACTCCACGGAGGCACGCCACGCCTCTCACATTCGCACGATGCGCCGCCAGCGTGGTGCCAATGTAAAGAGCTGGGTAAGCCCTTCGGATACGCCCATTACCACTGCCGGTTCGGGGCCCAATAAAGCCTATGCTGGCGAGGAAAATATCACGCAGTACGTTCCCACTACTACTACCATCAAGCGCGTACCTTTCGAGCAGGGCCTTCCCATTAATGTAGCTACCCCAGCTTTGTCGCAAAGTGCTATCCTGGCCAAGGTTGCTGAGGCCTTCGATGAGCCTATTGACGCAGCTACCTCAGTGGAGCTAGCTCAGCTATTTATCTACTAAATACTGCTTCCCGTCTATATAGCCGGCATCAGCCAACACGAAAGGAACGACTGTGTCGTTCCTTTTTTGCGTGTATAAATAGGGCATATTAAATTCACTATACTCCAGCTTGCATTCGGCAAACATTGTTTTGTATCTTTCAATAAAGTGAGGCAAAAACATCTACTAGGAATCGGCTTTTTTCAACATCTCCCGTATAGGAGGCCTGCTTACTGAACTCCTTTCCATTTTTACCCGCTTACCGAAACCCAAACCCCACCATGCTTGAGTACGCCAAAACCATCCTGCTTAAAGTAAGCTTCGACAAAATTTTGTTCGAGAAGGAGCTGCGCAAAGCACTCCGGATGTTGGTTCCGACAGAACTGTCGGAGCTGAAAAGTTGGTGCTATCAGCAATTCTCTACCTTGTACCGGCGCATCTTAAACCGCGTGTTTGCCCAGCCGGCTGTATAGGTACCCAATTGCCCCCGCCACCCAACACAACACCCACCTACGACGGAGCCGTGAGCAGGCTGCCTACTAGGCAGCCTGCTCACGCTCCGTCGTGTAGTGGGAATGCGCGAACATTACATACGCGGCTCCTCGGTAGGCCCGCCAGCTTCCGCCGGTGGTGGGGGCTCCTCACCCAGCACAAACCGAATATTGCGCTGCAACCCCGCGTAACCCGTCCGCTTCACGGCCGACTGCCGAAACAGCTCCGAAAACAACTCGTGCGTGATTTCCTGCCAGTCGCCGGGGGTAAGGTCCTTTAGGCCAGGGTGGGCGTTGAACTGCGGCTCTTGGTGGGGCTTGGAGAATCGGTTCCAGGGGCATACGTCCTGGCAGATGTCGCAGCCGAATATCCAGTTGCCGAACTGCCCGTTTACTTCCCGCGGAATCTGGTCTTTCAACTCAATAGTGAAGTAGCTGATGCACTTGCTGCCGTCTACCACGTAGGGCTCCGTAATGGCCTGCGTAGGGCAAGCGTCAACGCACTTGGTGCAAGTGCCGCAGTAGTCCTTGATGGGGCCATCATAGTCCAACTCCAGGTCCACAATCAGCTCGGCAATAAAGAAAAAGCTACCTGTGCCGGGCCGGATGAGGTTGGTGTTTTTGCCTACCCAACCCAAGCCGCTCTTCTTGGCCCAGGCCTTGTCCATCACTGGGGCAGAATCCACAAAGCAGCGGCCGCCTACCTCTCCTATTTCCTCCTGCATGTCCTGCAGCAAGGTCTTGAGCTTGTCCTTGATGACAAAGTGATAGTCGCGGCCGTAGGCGTACTTACTTATTTTGAGCGTGTCGTCGGGCTGCTGTGCTTCCTCAGGCGGGTAATAGTTTAGTAGCAACGAAATCACCGACTTTGCTCCGTCTACCAGCAGGCGCGGATCGAGGCGTTTATCAAAGTGATTGGCCATGTAGCCATCTTGCCATTCATCTGTCGGTTCAGCCAGTTTTCCAGCCGCGGTGCTTCCTCCTCCAAAAACTCAGCCTTGGAAACACCGCAATACATAAAGCCCAGCTCTGCCGCCCGGCGTTTGATAAAAGCTGTATAGCGGGCGGTGGGTAGCATAGGTTTAGGAATGACGAACTACAAAGATACCCATTACCCGGCCAGATAATATACGCTTTTGGCCTGGGCTGATTCAGTGAAGCAGCCTTATCAAGCATAGCAACAAATCGTATGCTCACAAAGATTCGCTGTATGGGTTGGCTTCCACATGAAGCAGGAAACAGGATAGATACTAAGCTATAGTAAACAGATAAGTGGCGGAAGCAGCCCCATAGTGCTACTCCCGCCACTTCGACAGATACCCTAAAAAGAATTTTAGCTAAACAGCTCCCCCGTGGCAGTATTTCCGCGCAGGTGCTGGGGCATTTGGCGGCCTAGGTGCTGGTAGGCTAGCTCAGTAGCTTCTCGGCCGCGGGAAGTGCGCTTGATAAAGCCTTCTTGAATGAGGAAGGGCTCATATACCTCCTCAATGGTTTCGGCTTCGTCGCCGCAGGCAGTGGCAATGGTGCCAAGGCCAACGGGGCCACCCTTGAACTTATCGATGATAGTGCTCAAAATGCGGATGTCCATTTCGTCGAGGCCATTCTGGTCCACGTCGAGGGCATTGAGGGCAAACTGAGCAATTTCCTGGGTGATGGTACCCGTACCTTTAATTTGAGCGAAGTCGCGGGTACGGCGTAGCAAGTTGTTGGCAATACGGGGCGTACCGCGCGAACGACGGGCTATTTCGAAGGCCGCATCTTCATAAATTGGAGTGCCTAGTATTTCCGCCGAGCGCTGCACAATAGAGGTCAGCAGCTTGGAATCGTAGTACTCCAGGCGGGAGCTGATACCAAAACGAGCCCGCAACGGGGAGGTCAACATCCCCGAGCGGGTAGTAGCCCCAATCAGGGTAAACGGCGACAACGAAATTTGCACGGAACGGGCATTGGGACCCGAGTCAAGCATAATGTCGATACGGTAATCTTCCATGGCTGAGTACAAATACTCCTCCACTACCGGGTTCAGGCGGTGAATCTCGTCGATGAAGAGCACATCGTTGGGCTCCAGGTTGGTGAGCAGGCCAGCCAAATCGGAAGGCTTGTCTAGCACCGGGCCGCTAGTCATTTTAATACCAGCTTGCAACTCGTTGGCAATGATGTGCGAAAGAGTAGTTTTACCCAGGCCGGGAGGCCCGTGCAGAAGCACGTGGTCGAGGGCTTCGCCGCGGTGTTTGGCGGCCGCCACAAATACTTTCAGGTTTTCTACTACCTTGCCCTGACCCGTAAAGTCATCGAAGGAAAGCGGGCGGAGGGCCTTGTCAATATCTTTCTCGGTGGCATCCATGTGGTCGTTGCCACCCGTCATATAAGGTTCGCGCATACGAATTTCGTCAGGTTGAGCGTGTCGAAAGGTAACACGGCGGGCCCGTAGATTATTCCCTTTTTAGCAAAAAAATAGCACAACTGCATTATATTACTAATATAGTTAGCAAACAGTATCCTAGCCGCTTCGTAAGGGTTGTAGCAAGGCTCCGCATCGTTGCGGATACTAACTTGCCGGCCAATATCCTTTCCGCCCCCATGTCCGTTTCCGTTGCCTGGCTCGATGCCCTTCCTGCCGATTTCTATGATCAGCTAGCTCATTGCTTGAGTTTGCACGGAATGGCAGCAGCCGAACTGCTGAGCCGGCCCGCAGAAGAACATATGCGCCGCCTTCACGACCTCACCCATCTTACCGCGGCGCAGGTGCAGCAGCTCAACCGCATCAGCAGCCACACCGAGCTACTGGCAACGCTACACACTGAGCCGCTGGCGTTGTACTACTTGCTTCTGCTGGGCCGGCTTACGCTAGAAACTTCCGTAGCTGCGCCCGTGCTGGCCTACGTGCAACAGCAGATGCACATTACCGCCGATCAGCTCACACAGCTACAGACCTATTGCCTGGAACTCAGCGGTGCATTCCTTACGACGCTGGAACAGCACCTGCCCGCCCCCAACGGGGCCGTGTCGCTGGGCTGGCACCGCTTGCAGATAGAGGAAATATTTGCGGAATACACTGCTCAGCTGCCAGAGGCCCCTCCACCGGTAGCCAACCTTCGGCTCACAGAGCCCCAGCTGCAAATGCTGCGCCTTTCCCTGCTGCTCGTACACAGCCTCCCACAGGCCGCCGACCATCCGTTCATGCGGGCTGTAAGCCGGCTAGACAATTTGCAGCCGGCAGCGCTAGAACCCTTGATTGAACACTTAAGCCGCATTCGGGCCCAGGAGCAATTACGCCTAACCATGCCGGAACTAGTGCAGCTCTACCAAGGTATGCAGGTATGCGGCATGGTATTCATCTCGGACGTTATGAACAAGCTAGGGCTGGAAGACCTGTTCCCCACGTTGTCGGCAGAAGAGGCCGGGGCTACTACCCCCGCCCCGGCTAGCAACCGGCAGGCAGTGGGCGAGATGGTAAGCGGATTCACGCACTGGGTGCAACACACTTTCCCCGATGCACCCGAAATCATAGAAGCCCGCGCCCAGGTATTAACCCTGGCCGACGCCCTGTAGCCGCTAGCCTAGCAGGTGGGTCTTACGCGCGTTCGAGCAGCACTTCAATTTCCAAATGCAGCCACTCTTCTTCCCAAGCTTTATGAGTGAGGCGAGCAGCCAGGGGATACCCGGCATCTAATAGGCGCGCCACGGTTTCATTACGGCCTTCGGGCAGGTAGCCCAGCCAAAAAGCATCGGAACCCGTTGTATACACGCGCACGGCCCAATCGTCGTAGGCACTATCGGCTTCCCGCTGCAGATTAAGCAGTTGATTGGGCTGCAACTGAGGTTCTAACTCCCGCAAGCCAGGGCGGTGCGTAGTTCCAGCTACAAGGCACTCAAGCAAAACAAGGGTTTCGGCAGAAGGAGTAGGCATGAGCAAGTAAAGCAAGTGAGGCCGTAAAATAACACGGAAACTAGAAGTTTGCCGTACTGCCGCTACGGGCCCTCTTTTCTTCCTCACTCCACCCTCTTCCTTGTATTGATTTCCTGGCCCGGTATTTTTGCCCTATGTACAGCAAAACTGAAGTAACCCAGCTCCGACAAGCTTCTGGACTACATTTGGCCAGTACATGCAGCCTGTTCCCTCTGCCGAAGGCGTGCCCACGAACTGGATCAACTATAAAACTGGCCTGAAGCACGTGTACTTCCGCATGCAGGCCGATAACCGCCACGCTACCATCGGCATTGAGCTAACCCACCCCGATGCGGGCATTCGGGAGCTGTTTTTTGAGCAGTTTCAGCAACTGCGCAACATGCTGAACGAGACTACCGACGAAGCCTGGGTGTGGGAAGCCGACGGTGTGGATGCCAACGGGCAGCCCTACAGCCGCATTTACCAGGAGCTTCGCCCCATCAACCTCTTCAACCGGGAGGACTGGCCCCAGCTTATTTCTTTCTTCAAGCCTCGTATCATGGCCCTAGACGAGTTTTGGAGTTCCGCCCAATATGCGTTCGATGAATTGCGCTAGGTTTTCCGTTAATTCCTTGATTATGGTAAAGCTATCTGCAAGCTAGGCTTTGGGTAAGCTAACACCGCATTATATGGCGCCCTACTACCACTACAGAAGCCCCGCTGATACGTATCAGCGGGG
>NZ_JZIR02000050.1:0-21996 GCF_000961955.2 Hymenobacter sp. AT01-02 | reverse complement strand
GGCTTTTGAGTGGTCGCGCCAGGAATCGAACCTGGATCAAGAGCTTCGGAGACTCCTATACTATCCGTTGTACTACGCGACCCAGTAATGAAGGGCAAAACTAGAGAGAAAATGTCCTGCTGCCAAACGCGTAGCGGGTTTTTCTGCAAAATCCTATACTCACTTCAAGTAACCTTCCACGGCTCAGACCAGTTAGCATACCTACAAACTTTCCCTGAACCCAAATTTCTATGGCAAGCACCGAAAAAAAGACCCTGTATACTGCTGATGCTACGGCTATAGGTGGCCGGAGTGGCCACGTTCGTTCCGCAACTGGCATCATCGACCTCGACATGTCGGTACCTGAAGGGCTAGGCGGCAAGAAGGGCGCTACCAACCCAGAGGAACTTTTCGCAGCGGGCTATTCATCCTGCTTTCAACAAGCTCTGCTCGTAATTGCTCAGCGTGCTGGGGATAAGCTGGACCCACAAACGGAAGTGAAGTGCTCGGTTTCCTTGTTCCAGGAAGGCGAGGGGTATGGCCTGTCGGCAATCCTAGACGTAGATCTGAAGGCCTTTGACCGAGAAAAGACCATTGATATGGTTCGTCAGGCACACAAAATTTGCCCTTACTCAGTAGGAACGCGTGGCAACATGGAAGTAGAACTACGCGTGCAGGGCGAAGTCATTCCAGTAGACGCCGAAGAAAATGCTGGCGTAGCCGAAAAAGGCGGCGTACAATAGCACTGTAGGGTAGCATACTTTAGCTACTACATCCCACAGAAAAGGGCAGCGCACAATAGAGTGCGCTGCCCTTTTCTGTGGGGTATCGAGTTAACGCGTTTCTCGTTCGGCTAGCATCCAATCAGTTCCGGTAGGAGGGGAGTAGAACGTCGTGACGGAGTTAGTATAGTGCATATTGTGGATGGCCTCCGTGCGCTGAAAAATGACGGGCTTATGGGCAGCAACGGGCACTAGCATCAGGCCAGTGCGGGCCGAACGCACGCCATAGCGGTTGTCCATCACCGTATCGAAATAAAACAGGTATTGGTCAACCCATTTAAAGTACGGTTTGGCCTTGGCATCGGTGGAGGTTAGCACCGCGAGCTGCTCATCGTTGCGAAGAATTGCTTGTTGCAATTCCACGGCGTTGAGCGGGGTTTTGCCCAGCATCGGGATGATGTCAGCTTGGCTATCGACATAACCCACTTGCCTTGATCAGGCAGCCAAGCTTCGGTAAGTGCATGGCCAGCGGCCGAAGTACGCGTTTGCACATCAGCGGCTTTTAGATAAAGCGGCCGGGCTGGAATGCCGACGGCGTTGAAAGCAGCCGTGAGCACTAGGCCAAACTCCACACACTGTACCTGCTGGCCTAGCATGGATGCGTTCAGGATGGCAAAGGCATCCTGCGACTTAAACTGCTTATGGCCATCGTGGTCGAGGCGGTGATGCACCCACTGGCACAAGGCCCGTGCCCGGCCCAAATCGGTTGTTTCAGAAGCTATTACTGCCTCCAGTCCGTACATCTCCCGCAGGCGGGTGAGGTACGCCGTACTAGGTGGGCTATACTGAAACGTATAAGGAATTGGGTCGGGGGCGGTAACGTACGTTACCGGATTGTCGGCCGCCTGGAGTGCTAGTGGCTGTGCGAGACTTTGAACTACCAACAAAAAACCTGCAGTCAGCAGGGAAAGAGTATAGGTATTTCTTTCCATACAAGTAGGTGTGGTGAGCGGATCTTAACGGAGCAGTAAGCCAACAGGTTGGCCGAAACAATAAAAGGCCCGCCTAGTAGACTAGACGGGCCTTCCAAGCTACAAAAAAACTACTAAGCGCCTTGGGCAGCTAGCACTTCTTTTACTTTCTGAGCGGCATCCTTCAGCAGCACAGCCGAATACACTTTCAGGCCGCTCTCGTCAATGATACGGGCGCCTTCTTCGGCGTTAGTACCCTGCAAGCGCACAATGATGGGCACCTTAATGTCGCCGATGTTCTTGTAGGCTTCTACCACACCGTTTGCTACCCGGTCGCAACGCACGATGCCACCAAAGATGTTGATGAGAATAGCCTTCACGTTCGGGTCCTTCAGGATGATACGGAAGCCAGCTTCCACGGTCTGAGCGTTGGCTCCACCTCCTACGTCGAGGAAGTTGGCAGGCTCACCACCCGACAGCTTGATGATGTCCATGGTAGCCATAGCCAGACCCGCACCGTTTACCATGCAGCCCACGTTGCCGTCGAGTTTCACGTAGTTCAGGTTCGAGGCCGAAGCTTCTACTTCCAGTGGGTCTTCCTCGTTCGTATCGCGCAGCTCTACAAACTCCTTGTGGCGGTAGAGGGCGTTTTCGTCCAGCGTCACTTTGGCGTCAACGGCCAGAATCTTGTTGTCCGAAGTTTTCAACACGGGGTTGATTTCGAACATGCTGGAGTCGGTTTCGTCGTACGCTTTGTACAGGGCCGATACAAACTTCACCATTTCCTTCTGGGCGGGGCCCGTCAGACCCAGGTTGAAGGCAATCTTAGCCGCCTGGAAGGGGCGCAACCCCACGCGGGGGTCAATGTGCTCCCGGTGAATTTTGTCGGGATGAGCTTCGGCCACCTCTTCGATGTCCATGCCACCCTCGGTGGTATAGATGATTACGTTTTTGCCGGTAGTGCGGTCCAGCAGCACGCTCATGTAGAATTCCTTGGTTTCCGACTCGCCGGGGTAGTACACGTCCTGAGCTACTAGCACCTTATGCACCTTGCGGCCTTCGGCACCCGTTTGCTTGGTTACGAGCTGCATGCCAATGATCTGGCCAGCAATGTCTTTCACCTGCTCCAGGTTTTTGGCGAGTTTCACCCCGCCCCCTTTGCCGCGTCCGCCGGCGTGAATCTGGGCTTTAATCACGTGCCAGCTGGTGCCGGTATCTTCGGTCAGCTTCTTCGCCGCTTCTACGGCCTCCTCAGCCGTGTCGGCCACGATGCCTTCCTGTACGCGCACGCCGTAGCGCTTCAGAATTTCTTTGCCCTGATACTCGTGAATGTTCATAGAGGTCAGTTAAGAGGGGTTTCGGGGGTGGTATATGTACTGAGCGCGAAAGTAGGCAGAAATGAGTTGTGAGTTTTTGGTTTCTAGTTTCGGTACCCTAGTTTTTGCTGTTTGGCAGGCTTAGTGAGAGCCACATTTAGGAGTTAGCGAGGCTGAAAGGGCCCGTTTGCATTAGTTCAAAGGGCTATTATTTGCCAAACCACTCCGCCATAATACGCTCTGCTGGCTTGTGCTGGGGGGTGAAGTCAAGATGCGCCGCGCGGAGCCATCTGCCTGCAACCCCGGGTACCACTTCCACACAAATACGCCTTGCAGCCAGGGTCGGGGCCAGAAAGTTTCGAACATAGCAGCGTAGCAGGCCGCTTGCGTAGCCTCGTCGGGGGTAGCCGGTAGCGCGGTGCGGTCGGGCCACTTCCAGGGTTCAATGGCGGCGTCGGGCGTGGTTTTGTACCCAACTTCCGTAAAAACGATGGGCTTGTGGTAGCGCCGCTGCACGGCTTCTAAGCGGCGGCGAGGTTCAGCCCAGGCCTTTAGTAGGGCTTGTTTATCGGGGTGGTTGGTAGTGCTGAGGGGAAAGTAGGCCTGCACGCCGATAAAATCGAGCGCGTCCCAGAAGCGGATCTTCTCAAACTCTCCGCTCCAGTTAGCCGCGTACGTGAGGGGGCCATGGTACACCGCCCGAATCTGGCGAATCAGTTCGCGCCATTCGGTCTCGTGCTCCGTGCTGGCGTGTTCTAGCTCCGTCCCAATGCACAGCGCCTCCATGTGGCCTTGCTCAGCTAGAGCCGCATAGTGTAGCATGAACGCGGAGTAGCTGACAAACCACGCCTGCCAGTCGGCGCTGCTGGTCATGCGCACGTCGCCGGGCCAAGTGCCACCGGTGCGCAGCCACAAATGCGGTTTCAGTAGCGTACGAATCCCGCGCTGCCGGGCCCACTGGGCCGTACGAAGCAGCCCCTGGTCGCCCTCGCCCCAGAACCCGCGGCCGTTGGATGCGGTACGCACTCGGATTTCGGGCTTGGCAGCATCGGGCTGCCAGCCGAAAGGAGTTTGGGCAATCCACGTCACGTGGGCCTGCACTAGCGGCTCCATATCCTGAGCGGATAGGGAATCGGCGGCTACCCAGTTCACGCCTCGCATTCGCTCTGCCCGGGGCACCGCCAGGGTTGGCTGGGTAGTGGCGCTGGCGGTGCCGCGGAGTAGCCGGCTTCGGTACTGCCAGTACCGGCTGCCAGCCGCTACTGCTACCACTAGTAACAACCATAGCACAGGGTAACTAGCAGGACGGGGGACGAACATGGCAGGTAGCATGGTGGAAGAAAGGTAGTAGTTGTACCGGAAAAGCGCGCTACTACCCCACGCAGTTGAGGCAGCATGTTTCTAGTTGTGAAGCGAGGAGCCTGTTTCTGCCTGCGTACAACTAGTAGGAGCAGGGGATGAGGTTTCTGAGCGGCCAGCACTACCGCAACGGCCGACATTGCGTAGATTTGTTTCCCGTAGCCAGCTCACTTTATCTGTTTCGATTTTGCTGCAAGCCATTAACGTCCGCAAGAAATATAACACGCTGGAAGTCCTCAAGGGCATCGACCTGACGATTGAGAAGTCAGAAATTGTGAGCATTGTGGGCTCGTCGGGCGCCGGCAAAAGCACGTTGCTGCATATCCTCGGCACCCTAGATAATCCTGATTCCGGGGAGGTGCTTTTCGATGGAGAGTCGGTCAGCTCCCTGGGCCGCTCCGATTTGGCCCGCTTTCGTAACCGCCATATTGGCTTTATTTTCCAGTTTCACAACCTGCTGCCTGAGTTTACAGCCCTTGAAAATGTGTGCCTGCCAGCCTACCTCGCGGGGCGCTCGGAAAAGGAAACTCGGGTGCGCGCCCGCGAATTACTCGGCATGTTGAACCTAGAGCGCCGGGCCGACCACAAGCCTTCCGAAATGAGCGGGGGCGAGCAACAGCGCACCGCCGTGGCCCGCGCCCTTATCAACTCCCCCGAAATCATCTTTGCTGATGAGCCGAGCGGTAACCTTGACTCCCAGAACGCGCAGGAACTGCACCAAATCTTCTTCCTATTGCGCAAAGAGCTGGGGCAAACGTTCGTCATCGTGACCCACAACGATCAGCTAGCCGAAATGGCCGACCGTAAGATTACAATGAAGGATGGCAACATCTGGGAAGGGTAGAATGCTACAGGCGCTGTTGCGCTGGGTATAGTGGCAAACAGCTAAACAAAATCTTCCGTAGCACGTATAAAGCGTATCTGGGCCATGCTTAGATACGCTTTATAGTTTGACCATGGTAGCGCGTTCTTCTTGACCAGAACCGCTTAGCGAAACCCACTGGCTTGTTTTCCGGAAACAAGCCAGTGGGTTCTTTTTTGCCCGAACTATGGGCGGGTCTTACGCGTTTTAGAAGAAATTCAGGCCTGAATTCCAAAATCGTTGGGTGACTAATATTTTTGGAAATGTGTTTTATAAGTATCTGATTTTCAAAAATAAAAAATACATAAAAAATATACGATTTTTGCACCTTTTAGCTGCTGCAAAGGTTATACTCACAGAACACCAAACGGTACTACAGGACATAAAGGAAAGACGCCATGAGCGAAGCAACTAAGAACATCAAAGAGCCGGTTCGTAAGACTAAAGTGGAGAGCTTTGACATCTCGCGCTCCGACGAGACGCTGCACTTGGCGACGGACCTTGCTAAATTCATCAAAGACAACAAGCTCAGCACTACGGTGCAGGGCAAAGAGTTCGTAAACGTGGAAGGCTGGCAGTACGCTGGTTCGCGCCTAGGTATTGTGCCCATCGTGGATCATGTCATCAACGTTTCGACGGAGCAAGAAATTAAGTACCAGGCCAAGGTGACCCTGTTCGACATGAAGTCGGGCCACACGGTAGGTGCGGGCTTCGCAATCTGTTCCAATAAAGAGCAGGGCAAGAAGTTCTACCAGGAGTTTGCCATTATGAGCATGGCGCAGACGCGTGCCATTGGCAAAGCATACCGTAATATCTTGGCTTGGATTATCCGGGCGGCGGGTTACGAGCTACTCCAGCTGAGGAGATGGAGTATGGTGGCAACACGCCCACCGTTCAGCCTGCCATGACGGTAGCACCAGCTGCTACTCCAGCCCCGGCAGCGGCCGAAGCTCCGGCTGCTATGAAAGCAGTGCCTGCTGAGCCCGTAGCGGTAGTAGCAGAGTCTCCTGCTCCATCCTACGCTTCGGCTTCGCAGAAAGAAGAAATCATTCGCTTGCTGAACCATCCGGTCATCACGCGCCCAGAGAAAACTAAGATGCTGTTAAACATCAACCGTTTGGACGAGGAGCGCGCTACGCAAGCCATTGCCAAGCTTAAGAAAGCTATTGATGATCGTGAGAACGGTCAATCGGCGGCGGCCTAAGGTTACTGCGCTTACTGGTAATGAAAGCCTGACTTCTATTGAAGTCAGGCTTTTTTATTGTCTGTCATTTCTTCTGTTCTGCCCATACACAGACCCCCCCGTAAGCCGAGCTTTGAGGCTTCGGCCAGGGGCGCTGTAGTGCGGTGTTCTTGCAGTAGCTCTACCAGTTGGTGGGTGTTTTGTACGGGAGCACCTATGGAGTTGGGCGAATGAAACTGGGCGCCTTGCAACCAGCTACAGGCCGTAGCCGTGTCAGTGAAGCGCACCACAACAGGCGATGCTAAATTACCTAATGCTATATCGGTGTAGCACTGAGCACTCATGCTCGGGGAGTTCACCCAAGCAATAAACTTAATGCCACCCACTGCCACATAGGGCAAATACTCGTTGGCTAACCACGATGACACCTCGGCACTCATACTCAGTACATTGGTGTTGTCGTTGATAATTTTCGTGTATTGTCCCTGTAAAACGTAGTAAGCCAAGGTAGTGCAGCACTTTTGAGCCCGCGCTAGGGTAAGATGTCCGTGCCAGTCAGCATAGAGCCACTGGTTGTCCACATCGAGATAGATGGAAATAGCCGACGTTTCAGTAAGCAGCTGTAGACTCATGGGCTACGGGTGACCAGGTTGTGGAAAAGAAAAGGAGTGCGGAACTAGCAATACACCTGCAAAACAGCACCTAAGCAGGGTAAGCTGGACAACAATATATAGATGAGTTAATAAATATAAAACTAGATAACCTTGATTTATTTCTATTCAGATGAGGCACACACAGTACCGAGCACTTACAAAATTCAACACAGTACCCTGCCGCGGCTTTTAATGGCTGAGTCTGACTTGTAGCACAACCGTAGCGGAGGCAGGCGGCATAGTAGTAGTCCTGTCGGTTGCGGTTTACGCTAAGGCGGCGTTACCTTCGTAGTCCTCATATCTTGCGCACTGCCTTGTTACCTGCTACCGACGATATTTTGCACGTGCTGCGCCAAACCTGGGGGCACACTCAGTTTCGCCCGCTGCAAGAGGATATTATCCGGGCGGTACTGGCGGGGCAGGATACGCTGGCACTGCTACCAACGGGCGGCGGCAAGAGCATTTGTTTTCAGGTGCCCGCGCTGGCGCGGGACGGTTTATGCCTAGTTGTCTCGCCCCTGATTGCGCTGATGAAGGACCAGGTTGAAAACCTGCGTAAGCGTGGTATCAGGGCCGAAGCTGTGTACGCGGGCATGAGCCACCAGGAAATCGACCAGACCCTGGACAATTGCGTGTACGGGCCAGTGAAATTCCTGTACGTGAGTCCTGAGCGCCTGCTGACGGATATATTCCGGGCCCGAGTGGCTAAAATGAAGGTCCGCTTGCTGGCTATTGACGAGGCCCACTGCCTATCCCAGTGGGGCTATGATTTTCGCCCGCCCTACCTGCGTATTCAGGAACTGCGGGAGCTGCTGCCCGGCGTGCCCTGCATTGCCCTTACGGCTACGGCCACCGAGCAGGTGCGCGCCGACATTGTGGAGAAGCTGCAATTTGGCCCCTCGTACCAGGTATTTCAGCAGAGCTTTGCGCGGCCCAATCTGTCTTACTCTGTGCTGAGTACCGAAGACAAGCTCAAGCGCCTCCTAGAGGTAGTGCGCGGGGTAGGGGTTGACAAAACTAGCATTGTGTATGCGCGCACGCGCCGCCAAACGGAGGAAGCGGCTACGTATCTGCGGCAACAAGGGGTAGGGGCGGCTCCCTACCATGCCGGCTTGCCCAGTGAGCAGCGCACCCGCACTCAGCAGGACTGGATGCAAAACAAAACGCGCTGCATAGTAGCCACCAATGCCTTCGGGATGGGTATTGACAAGCCCGACGTGCGCTTGGTAGTTCACCTCGACGCCCCCGACAACTTGGAGGCGTACTATCAGGAAGCAGGCCGCGCGGGCCGCGACGAGAAGTACGCCTTTGCGGTGCTACTGCAAGGGCCCAACGATGCCGACGAGCTGCGCCGCCGCACCCAGCAGGCCCACCCGCCCCTCGATACCGTGCGCCGTGTGTATCAGGCCCTGGCCAATTTTTCCCGCACTGCCCTGGGCGGCGGCGAGTTAGTTGCCTTTGATTTCGACCTTCAGCAATTTGCCGAAACCTACCGCATTAAGGCCCTAGATGCCCATAATAGTTTGCGCACCTTAGAGCGAGAAGGATTTGTGCAGCTGAATGAGGCGGTCAATAACCCCGCCCGCGTCCACATCCCCATCGACCACACCGACCTGTACCGCTTTCAGGTTGCCAACGCCCAGCACGATCAACTCATCAAGAGTCTGCTACGCTTCAATGGGGGAGAGTTGTTTGCGGGCTTCCAGCGGATTTCGGAAAACAGCCTAGCCCAACATCTGCGCCTGAGTGTGGTAGATGTGCGCAAGATGCTCGTGTTCCTGCACCGGTCCGGCATCATCCAGTATCAGCCCAAGCACGAGTCACCGCAGGCCTTGTTCACTACTCCCCGCTTCGATGCCGACAAGCTACCCCTGGATCAAAAGCGTCTTACCCAGGCCCGCGAACTGGCCAGCCACAAAACCGAGTCGGTGATTCGGTACGCGGCGGGAGGGCGCTGCCGCCAGCAACTGCTGCTCGAATACTTTGGGGAACTGGATGCGCCTGCCTGCAATGTGTGCGACTACTGCCTGGCGCAGAAAAAAGCCCGGCAGGAGGCGGCCCCGGTACCGGAACTGCGGGAGCAAGTGCTGCAACTAGTAAAGGCAACACCTCAAACACCCCGGGAGGTGCTCACGCAGTTTGCGCCAGGGCAGGCGCAAGCCGTTACCGGGCTGCTGCGAGAACTAGTAGACTTGGGTGAGCTGCGCTACGCGGCCGATGGCCGGCTGGGGTAGCAAACACCGGGTAGTGAAGAGCTGAAAAGCGAACCAAAGTGCGCGGATAAAAGCAAGAGTTGGACAGTTGAGCTTGTAGCACAATGCCAGGAAGAAGTGTTGCTTAAACTGCTCCACTATTGGGTAGGGGTGCGGCTACCCCCGCCTGAATGAGTAGTTTTACCCTAGGCATGGTCTTGCCTGCCCTTCTTTTACGGGCTTGTTTACTCGGCTTCGTCCGCTACGCATGACTACACCCATTCTCATTATTCTCATTGGTTTTCTAATCTTTCTGGGTCATTACCTGGCCCAACTATTCGACCGTACCAGAATCCCCGACGTGGTGGGGTTGCTGCTGGTAGGAATCCTGTTAGGACCGGTTTTCCATCTCATAAATCCTGCGGCGTTTGGGCAGGCGGGGCGCGTGTTTTCCAACGTAGTGCTGGTCTTCATTCTCTTTGAAAGTGGGCTGGAAGTGCGCTTTGAGCAGCTTCGGTCGGCATTTCGCGGCACCCTGGGGCTTACCACGCTCAACTTCATTGTGACGACGCTGCTAGTGGCAATCCTGGCGCAGATCTTCGGCGGACTAGATTTCTTGAGTTCCTTCATTCTGGGCAGCATTCTGGGAGGCACGTCTTCGGCGGTGGTTACCACGCTGGCTCGTAAGGTGGATATCCTACCGCAAACTTCTACTACCCTGGTGATGGAGTCGGCCCTGAGCGACGTGTTTACGCTAGCCGTGCCCATTGCCTTAATCAGCTTTTACACCGGCTCCTCGTTCAACGTAGCCACCCTGTTCACCCAGATTCTCTCTTCCCTGATAGTTGCCATTCTCGCGGGTATCGCAACAGGCTACCTATGGTCGGTGCTGCTGAACCGGGTGCCTACGCTGCTCAAGACGCGGTTTTCCACGCCGGCCTTTGTGTTTATCCTGTACGGCTTGGTAGAGATGATGCAGTTTAGTGGCCCCATTGCGGTGCTGTTCTTCAGCATTACCCTCGGCAATGTGGCGCTGCTGCGGCCCTGGGGGCTGGGCCGCTTCTTGCCCCAGCCTACCGAGCACGTGGAGCTAACGGCCATGGAAAAAGACTTCTTCGCGGAAATCGTATTCCTGTTGCGCACCTTCTTCTTTGTGTACGTGGGCATGTCCATCGTACTGGATAACTGGCAGCTTATTGCCCTGGGTGTGGGCATGACGGTGCTGCTGTTTCTGGTGCGCATTCCCGTGGTACTCGCCACCACCGACCTGCGTACCCCCCAGTTCGACATGGCCTTTATGAGCGTGATGATTCCCAAGGGACTCGGGGCCGCTGTGCTAGCTACCCTGCCTTCTCAGCGCGGTGTACCCAGTGGCCCGGCCATCCAGACCATCACGTTTGCGGTTATTATGGCTACCACCGTGCTGTGTACCATCCTGTTTTTTCTGGTGGAAAAGCGCCGTATTCTGGGGTTCTATGCTCTGTTCTTTGGCCGAAACCGCCCACTAGACGCCGCCAGCTCAGCACCCCAGCAGTAGAAAAGCCTAGCCAGAGATACGGAGCTTGTCAGCTAGGCCTAGGTACCAACACAAGCGCCCCGGCTACTCTCACTTGGAGAGTAACCAGGGCGCTTGTGTTACGAAACGCGGGGCCTACTTGCGTAGTAGCTTAAGCAGCTCCTCGGCGGCAGGCTCCGAAGAAGCGGGGTTTTGGCCGGTAATGAGGTTATCGGTCCGTACCACATAGGGTTGCCAGTCGGCTACTTTGGAGTAGATGCCGCCGGCATTTTTCAGTTCATCTTCTACCAGAAAGGGCACAATGTCGGAGAGCTGTACGGCGTCCTCTTCGGTGTTGGTAAAGCCGGTTACGGATTTGCCTTTCACGAGTAAAGAACCATCGGGAGCCTTCACGTGGCGCAGAACTCCGGGCGCGTGGCACACGGCCGCCACGGGCTTGCCGGCAGCGTACATCTCTTCAAGCAAGGCAATAGAGGTAGGGTCCTCGGCTAGGTCCCAGAGCGGACCGTGGCCACCGGGGTAAAACACGGCGTCGTAGTCGGCTACTGCAATGGTGTTGAGCGCAACGGTAGTAGCAAGGGCCTGCTGGGCCTCCGCGTCCTGCTTGAAGCGTAGGGTAGCTTCCGTTTGGGCGCTGGGGTCGTCGCTTTTGGGGTCCAGGGGTGGTTGGCCGCCTTTAGGAGAAGCCAGGGTAAGGGTGGCGCCAGCCTCTTTAAATACATAGTACGGAGCAGCAAATTCTTCCAGCCAGAAGCCGGTTTTCTTGCCCGTGTTGCCGAGCTGATCATGAGAAGTCAGCACCAATAGAATACGCATGGTAGGAGAGGTTGAGGTGGGTATAAGGAGGGCGAAAAAGAAGGGCCCCTACGCCAAAAGTTTGTAGAGCGTCACCTTGCGCTCAGTAAGCAAGGGCACAATTTGAGTTGCTACCAGTTCTTTGTAATGGGCAGAGGCCACATGCGCTTCCAGGGCCGCCTGGTTGGCATACTGCTCATAGAACAGGAAGTGCGTCGGATCTTTGGGGTCCTGGTGGCCTACGTACTGTAGGTTGCCAGGCTCGTTGGCGCGCACCGCGGCCGCAGCTTGCTGCATCAGCTGGCGCACGGTTTCGGCATGTTCGGGCTGCGTGCGCCATTCGGCGGCTACGCAAACCACATCGGCTTGATTGGTCATGGGAAGAAGGGTGTACGTCCGCTGTAGCAAGCGAGTTTAAACCTATTAAACCGTTGATGACAAGGTTATAGGTGCAGGCCTAGTCCGCAGCAGAGAGTTCGGCTGTTAGGCAACTTTTACAATCGCTTTACCGGTGTTTTCGCCTTTAAACAGGCCAAGGAAAGCCGTCGGAATCTGGTCGAAGCCTTCGGTTACGGTTTCCTCGAATTGTAGCTTGCCTTGTTGGTACCACTCCGTAAGTTGGCGAGTACCTTCGGGCCACTGCGTATAGTAGTCGCTCACAATAAATCCTTGCAGCTTTGTGCTAGTCTTGAGCAGCTTGCCTTCGGGGCGTGGCCCTACAGGAGCTTGGGCGTCGTTGTAGCTTGAAATCTGACCGCAAAGAGCAATGCGCGCGTGTTTGTTGAGTAGGTCGTACACGGCATCCGTGATGGCGCCGCCCACGTTGTCGAAGTAGCAATCTACTCCGTTGGGCGCGGCGGCGGCTAGAGCCTCCGGGATGTTGGCCGTTTTGTAGTTAATGGCCTCATCGAAGCCCAACTGCTTGAGGTAGGCCACCTTCTCGTCGGAGCCGGCCGTGCCAATTACGCGGGCCCCTTTAATTTTGGCAAGCTGCCCTACTACGAGGCCCACTGCACCAGCCGCACCAGATACAACAACCGTTTCGCCGGGCTTGGGCTGGCAAATGTCGAGTAGACCGAAATAGGCAGTTAGCCCCGGCATGCCAAGTAAGCCCAAATAGTAGCTAGGTGGCGCCTGGTCCGTCGGAATCTGCTGGAGGCCTTTGCCGTCTGATAGTATGTACTGCTGCCAAGGCAAATTGCCTACAACCAGACTGCCTATGGGTAGGGTATCAAGCTGGCTTTCTACAACTTCTGCCACCACGCCCCCCGCAATAGGCTGGCCTACCTCGAAGGGGGCTACGTACGATTTGCCTTCGTTCATGCGCCCCCGCATGTAGGGGTCAACGGAGACATACCGCGTTTTTAGCAGTACGTGGTCAGCGGTGAGCGGAAGCGTTTCTGTGGTTTCAAAGCGGAAGTTCTCCGCCGAAGGCGTGCCGGTTGGGCGACTAGCGAGCAGGATGGTTTTGTTTTGCATAGGGTAGGCAGGTAAAAAGAAAACTGTCATTCTAAGCGGCTAGCAGGCTCTTGCGCTTAGGAGAGATGATAACCGCTCACCGGCAAGAAGGTCCTACAACTCAGCTCAGAATGACAGAATTCTGGTGGTACGATAGATGCTTTTCTCTCTGCACTGGTGATCTAACCGGCCGAAGGAGAGGAAGAGCAGCGCGCGTACTAAGCGGCGTTAGTCGTGGTATTGAGGGTCACATCAATGTTGCCCTTAGTAGCGCGCGAGTAGGGGCAAATGCCGTGGGCGGCCTCCACCAGTTGCTCGGCTTGCGCTTGTTCTACGCCGGGAATGTTTACGTGCAGGTCAGCTGAAATGCCGTAGCCCCCGTCTTCTGCCTTGCCGAAACCAATGAATGCTTCTACGGTCACTCCTTCCAGCTTTACTTTAGCTTGGCGAGCAGCTACGCCCAGAGCGCCCTCAAAGCAGGCAGCATAGCCAGCGGCAAATAGTTGCTCGGGGTTAGTCGCACCAGCTTTGCCTGGGCCACCCATTTCCTTGGGCGTGCTCAGCTCAACGTCCAGCACGTTGTTGGCAGTAGTGATGTGGCCGTCGCGGCCACCTTTGGCCTTTGCCTGAGCGGTGAAAATTTTCTCGATTTTCATGAGAAAGAGGGGATAAAAGAAAGTGAAAGAACAGCGCGGCCTAGGCCAGCTGGGTAAGTAGCGTATGTAGTTGCGTCCGCAAGGCCTCAAAATCGGCCTGGGGCATGTTAAGCTTAGCAAAAATCTGCTCGGGGAGCTGGCACGCCCGGGCTTGCAGGGCCTGGCCCGCCGGTAGCAGCCCAATAATCACCGACCGCTCATCGCGTGGGTCACGGCGGCGTGTAATCCAGTGCTTTTGCTCCAGGCGCTTAAGCAGGGGCGTAAGCGTACCGGAATCCAGCAGCAGTTTATCGCCCAGCTCTTTTACCGTTAGCTCCTGGTGCTCCCACAACAGCAGAAATACGAGGTACTGCGGATACGTCAGATCTAGCTCCTGAAGTAGGGGCTGGTAGGCTTTCGTAATCATGCGCGAAAGCGCATAGAGCGGAAAGCACAACTGATTTTCCAGTTGCAGCAGCGGGTTCACGGCGGTTGAGGGAATGGTATGTGTCATGCTGGTTGTGCAAAGTAACGCAGTATAGTTGTGTCAGGTTTGATTGTGCGCAATTAAATTTTGTAAAATTGTTCAATAGGCTGATTATCAGATAAAAATTATTCGCTGGTTTAGCAGATGGCCTTACTCTGCCGCGCAGTTCAGCCTCTTGCATTGCTTGTCCCTCTAAGTTAGTGGGATTCGGTACCACAGCTTCCTTCACCTTTGGCAGTTAGGCGCTAGGCATGCTTCAGCAAAATACAGAGCTATGCATTATAAGAAGAGCGAGCAACCTAGGTAGCTTACGCTGCCCAAGTTACTCGCTCTATTGTGCGGCGCAGGCCCAAAAAGCCTGGGCAGTGTTACCCTTGCTGATACGCCTGCATGCCACCTATGAGGTTGCGCACGTTCTGAAAGCCTTGCTGCGTGAGGTACGCCTTGGCCGAAGCCGACCGGCCACCACCTTTGCAGTGCACTACCACTTCCTGCTCCTTCAAGTCTTCCAAATCGTCAAGCTTGCTGGGTAGTTCTCCCAACGGAATGTTTTGGCTGCCAGCAATGCGGGCTTCTTCGTTTTCCCAGGTTTCGCGCACGTCAATGATAACGGGGGCAGTGCCATTTGCTTGGCGTTCTTTCAGTTCAGCCGTGGTGATGTCGTTCATGAATGTTGTGTAAAAGGGTGTGGAAGCACAAACATAGCGGGAAGCCCCGAAAGCAGAGCCGGGCGGCCTGCTTACTGCTGGCGTACGAGGCGCTTGGTTACAGTAAGACCATCGGGTAGGAGGAGGCGTACTAAGTACACGCCGGCGGGCAACTGCCCTAGATCCAGCGTTGCTTGTCCGGCCTGCGCAACGGGCTGTTCCCAAACCGTGCGCCCCAGGGCATCGAGCACCAAGGCGTGAGAGTAGCGGCCTTCTACCTGCACGTGGCCATCGGTAGTGGGGTTGGGGTAAAGGCTGTAGTAAGCAGCTACGGCAGCTGGTGCAGTAGCCGTCGTAACGGTATTGCCCATCACGGGGCGCAGCATTACGGCCCCGGCCGTGCCTGCCTGCACCAACGATACAGGGCCCCACGCATTGGCCGTGTTCAGGAAAAAGGCTCCCGCGGGCGAGGCGTTGTTGAGGTCTACTCCAAACTCCACAAACTGCGTGGATGAACCCTGCCCGTAACCAGCGTAAAAGCGCGTACCCACGGCAACAGGAGCGTCGAAGCGTACCTCGACAAACTGCTGAGCTGCTGCCTGGGCCGCCGTTATCTGAGTGCTTTTGCTGGCTTTGGGGGAAGCGGCCGGGCTACCATTGTTGTCATCCCAAATGTTGACGGTGATGGTGCGGCCCGCCGATGTAGGAAAGGGGTAAATGAGAATGGCCCGCACGAAGTCAGCGCCGTTCAAATCAAAGCGGGTCGCGTAGTAGGTTTGAGGACCACCAGAGCTGATGGGCAAGCTGATGCTGGCTTCGGGCGTACCGTCGTCGTAAGCGTAATAGTCAGCTAGTTCAGTGACGCGCGAAATCGTATCGTTGCGTAGCGTGAGCGGGTTGGTTTCGTTGGTGATCAGCGTGACGCGCTGCCGCAGCTGCCGGGCCGCAGGCAGGTTGCCAGGTGCGCCCAGCCGAATATCGCCTCGCACGGGCACTTGTCGTCCCTCCAGCCCCGCCGATAAGGAAGCGCCCCCCGTGAGATACTGCCGGGTAGGGCCGCCAGGCAGCACTTCTAGCGTACCCGTCCAGGTAATGGGGGTAGGAGCGGGGCCCGGGTCTAGGTTATTGGCTGTGGTACCTGCTTGGTCGTTTAGCTCCTGGGTGGGATTCAGGTTGAATTGCTGCCACGGCATAGCCGCGTACCGCTTAAGGGCGCTGGGCAAGGCCCGGCTGGTTGCAATGTCGCGGAAGGTTGAGTCGGTTGCGGTGCGGTTGCGGTCCAGGCGTACGTAGTCTATACTCCATGCGTCGCGGGAGTTATACTGGCTCCCAATGGTGCGAATCCGAAACTGAAAGGAGCCGTGCAAGTAAGCTGCTTGGTTGACGGGCAGCGCCTTAAAGCGGAAGATGCTGGTGTCGCCCTGGCTGCGCAGCCCCCACACCTGGGTCCAGTTGCCCGCTTCGTCCTTAAAGTCAACGTACAGCCCAATCGCCCGCGACGTGCTGGCGCTAAAGGGCGGCCCGAAGATGGAACCTGCCTGCCAGTAAAAGCTCAGGAATACGTTGTCGGCGGGGGTAAGGCCGCTTAAATCAATGGGCTGCGAGATAAGCGAGTCGGTGTTGCCAATGGAGGCCGTGCTGTTGTAGGGTGCGCCCCTGCCATTGAGGCCATCGAGGGTGGCTGCATTGCGAGACGGTGGGCGCCGTGGAAAGCGGTTGTTTACCAGGGTGCCGCCCGCTGCTTGCCACCGCTCAATTGTGGGGCTACCTTCCCGCTGGTCCGAGAAGTCATCGAAGAAAGGTAACGCCAACGCCTGCGTGCGCCGGGCCACCGGCGTCTCTACGGGCTGCACTGGGGCCGCAGGCAGGGGCCGCAGCAACTGGCCGTAGCTGGCGCCAGACAGCAAGCTTAGCCCCATAGTAGCACTAGCAAACACAAAGCGTAATAGATGATTCATACGCGTAAGGATGGTTTTAGCGGAAGAAAATAAGGCACTGCGCTCCAGTGCCCCAAAGTAAACGCCTACTTGGTAGGGCACAGGTCGGCGGTAGCCACCTACTATACTCTCCTCAACGAAAAAAGGTCCGCTGCCAATACAGCGGACCTTCGATACCGGGTTCACAGTAGGTTAGAAGCGCCGGAGCAGAACGTTATTGCACGTCCTTCACCGGGGCTTGGCCCGCCACCCATAAGTCTACAAGCTGACCCATGCGGATGGTGGCGCCGGGGCCTGGCACGGGGCGCTGCTTTACTACGGTGCCATCCGTTTGGCCTTCCTCGGGCTCCTGGTAGAAGATTTCACCTACTTGCAAGCCTTGGCCTGCCAGCAGGGTAGTTGCTTCATCAACTGGCATGTTTACTAGATTTGGCACGGGGAATTCCTGGTTGCCCAGGCCATCACCTACTTCTAAGTCTACCTTGGTGCCCTTGGCAATGGCAGAACCAGGCGTGATTTCCTTGCCACCCACAAACTGCTTCAGCACCTCATTCTGGCGCAGATCAGGCACTAGCTTGATTTGTCCAATCACTAGGTCATAGCTTTTCAGAATCATCTGGCGTTCTTCACCGAGCCGTCCGTGAGCTTGGGCATCTTAATCACCGGCGGGTTCTTCATAGCCACCGAAATGTAGATTTTGCGGCCCTCCTTTACCTTCTCGCCAGCCTGGGGCTCCTGGGTCAGTACCGTGCCCGGCCGGATGCTGGCCGAATAGCTGCTGTCGTCCACGAAGAAGGCCAAGTCCCGCTCGTCCAGGTAGTCTTCCAGGTCGCCCTGGTTCATGCCCGTAATCTTGGGTACCACAATGGTTTCGCCGTGGTTCGTGGTGATGGGCAAGTACACGTAGAAGAACCCGAACACAAGCGCAGCCGCCGCCACCAGAATGATTACCACGTGTTTAACGAGGTCAGCGGGCGTATCGGATTTAAAGAAGGACATTGAGGGAAAGCTAATGGTTGGAAGCTGGCGCGCCAGCCAAGACAAAACTAGGGATTAGAATACGAGAAGCTAGTACTCCGCCTCGGTAGGAGGGCCCAGAGCAAGTAAAAGACCAGCAGTAGAAACACACCAGCTACCTATTTCCAGGGCCCTTTCCCCTTGGAGGAAGGGCCCTGGAATATTACCCTTGCACCGTTGCCTTCTCGTTGCGTTGCTTTCCAAACTCCAGAATCTGGTCGATAAAGTCGTAGGGTGTGTAGCCGGCCAGGGCCGTTTGGTGGAAGATGCACGTAGCGGGCGTCATGCCCGGTAGGGAGTTTACCTCAATAATGAGTACCTCCACGGCTCCGTTCTGGCGCACGCGCACGAAAGCATCAATGCGAGCGTAACCCTGAATGTTCAGCACCTCGGCCACGCGGCGCAGTTCCCGCTTCACTTCTTCCGAAATCCGCTGGCGCTCTTGTAAGTCGGCAGCGTAGCGCGCCGGCGTAATATTCTGCCTTCGCCCGCCAGAAACTTCTCTTCCAAGCTCAGAACCTCACCGGTAGCCAAAGCTTCGGAAGCCTCGAATACCTCAATTTGCAGTTCGCCATTGTCGCCCCAGTGCGTGAGCAGGCCGCCCGTCACTTCCAGGAAGTGAGCGGCTCCGTCGCGGTCAATGAGGGTTTCTACCAGGAAGGCATCCTTCTGCGGGAATTCTTCCTTGAAGCCCAAGCTCAGGGTAGTCGCCTCGGCGGGCATCAGGCTTTCCTGGTCGCGGAAGATGAGGCGGGTGAAAGCTTCCAGCTCCGCCCGGTTCTTGATTTTCTTTACTGCCGACGAGCAGCCATCATCGGCGGGCTTAGCAATGAAAGGGTAGGGGAACTGGGTTTCGAGGCTGCGGTAGAAGCCTTCGGCATCGGCCTGCCACTCCAGGCGGTTGGCCATGCGGTGTTCCGCTACGCGCAAGCCAGCCTCACGCAGACGGCGGTTGGTTTCAAACTTGTTGATGGTAATAGAGCTGCTGTCCACGCCCGAGCCGTTGTAGGGCAGGCCGTACGATTCCAGTTCTCGTTGCAGCGCACCGTCCTCGCCCGGCCGACCGTGCAGGGCAATGAACACCTCATCGACCATGCCCGCCAACTCCTCAAACGTCACGCGCCGGGGCTGGGCCGTGGGCTGCCCGGCATACGTGCTGGTGATAGCCTGAGCCTCGTGGCGAATCCGCTCTAGAATGGGGTGCAGGCTGTGGCCCGCTTCCTGGTGCTCTACCTTTTCGCGAATGTCGTCGGCGTTATCCTTGAGCATCACGTTGATAGGTAGCACGTAGAGGCGGAACTCCTGGCTGTTGCCAGTCAGGAACACAGGTACGGGCTCGTACTTCACCGAGGAAGCCAGCTTCTCGTAAATATTGCGGCCGCTTTCCACCGAAATGTGGCGCTCCGAAGAGTAACCACCCATAATGACGGCCACCTTGGTGCGCTGGCGCTCCTCGCTGGCGCGGGCAGCTACGGCATCATCTAGTTGCGTAAGCAGCGCCGCCAGCTTCACCGGGCGCAGGCCAGCGCGGCGCCGCGCGGCCAGGGAAGTGCGAATCAGGTAAGTAAGGAACTGCGACGGGTTAAGCCCAATTTCTGCCGCTTGATGGAAGAAAAATGAAGCCGGCAGCATACCCGACGTCGTGTTGGGGTCGTTCAGAAACAGCTGGCCGTCGGGACCAATGAAGCCGTCGAGACGGGCATACACTTGGAAACCAAAGGTGCGGAACATTTCCTCACAGGCTTCACGAATACGCTGAATTTCGGCCTCCGGCAAGTCAATGGGCGTAACTTTACGGGAAAGGCCCGGCAGGTACTTGGAGCGGTAATCGAACATCTCCTCACCCTTCACAATTTCGGTGGGCGGCAGGGCTAGGGGCTGACCGGTGGGGTCTTCCACTACAATGCACGAAAACTCGCGGCCCTGTACGAAGCTCTCTACCAACACCTGGGTTTCACCTTCCACGCTGGTGAGGCGCACGGCCTCCGCCGTTTGGAGTCGCTCGTTCAGGGTGCGGAGCAGTTGCTCGGGTTGGTAAATCAGCTCGGGCTCGTCGTTGAGCACGACGGGTAAGCCTATACCCTCGCGGATGTCTACTAGCTGCTGCAGCCACACAATCTTCTTGTGCTCGGCTAGGCCTTGCCATTCGGCCTGGGTTACCGTTTTGCGGAACAGGCTTCGCTCAATGGCGGCTGCAAATTTGGCTACGTCGGCTTCGCGCAGAATGCTAACGCCAATGCTGCTCCCCTGGCGCGGGGCCTTAAATACCAGCGGCAAGCCCAACTCACGCGTCAGGTAGCTGAGGGTAGCCTGCGGGTCAGCCGCGTCCCACTCTTCGGCCGTAATTTGGCGGAAGTCGGGGGTAGGGCGGCCCAGGGCCTTAAGCAGCTTTTTCTGCGCAATTTTATCAATGCCGAAAGCCGAGGGCAGAATGCCGGAGCCGGAATACGGCACGCCATACCACTCCAGCAAGCCCTGAATAGCTCCGTCCTCGCCCGCCGGCCCGTGCAAGGCCAAGAAGGCAAAGTCAATGAGTTGGGGCAACTCGTGGGGTAAAATGCGCCGGCCCACTTCCGCAATAATGCGGTCTTGGTCCTCCACGCTCAGGTCGCCCAGGCTTTCCAGGTACATCTGCACGGGCAGCTCCGTGCGCGGCAGCGCCGACACGGGCGGATAGAAGTCGCGGATGGTGCCTTTATAGATGTAGTGCCAGTCGAGCAGAATGAAGTTGCCGCGGCTGTCCACAAATACGGGCACGGCCTCAAATAAGGCTTTGTCCAGGTTATCGTATACGGTGCGGCCGCCCGCAAAGGAAATTTCCCGCTCACGCGACGGGCCGCCGAAGAAGATGCCAATTTTCATAGGTAGTGCAAAGGTAGTATTTCGGGAGGTGATGGGGTAATGCCAGCACCAACTGACCAGCATATAACAAACTGCCGTACCCTATGTCTACGCTGCTAGCGGCCGCAATACGCAGCTACGGCATCACTTCATTACCCCAAACTCTTACCTTCGCCCCATCCCAAACCCCAATTCCATTCCATGAAAACCCTCGATCAGTACAACTTCGCCGGCAAGCGTGCGTGGTGCGCGTGGATTTCAACGTGCCCCTCGATAAAAGCTTTACCATCACCGACGACACGCGCATTCGGGCCGCTACGCCCACTATCAAGAAGATTTTGGCCGATGGTGGCGCCGTAGTGCTCCTCTCGCACCTGGGCCGGCCCAAGGGTGGCCCTGAGGAAAAGTACTCTCTAAAGCACATTTTGCCGCGCCTCGGTCAGGAGTACGGCCAGGAAGTGCAGTTTGCCGATGATGCCCTGCAAGCCGAGGGAAAAGCGCAGGCGTTGCAAGCTGGCCAGGTGCTGTTGGTAGAAAACGTGCGTTTCTACGGCGAGGAAGAGAAAGGTGATGCTGCCTTCGCAGAAAAGCTCAGCAAGCTCGGCAACGTGTACGTGAATGACGCCTTCGGAGCGGCGCACCGCAAGCACGCCTCCACCGCCGTTATTGCCGATTCTTTCGCCCCTGAGGACCGCGTAGGCGGCTACCTGCTAAAAGGCGAGCTGGACAACGCCAAGAAGGTGCTGGAACAGGCCGAGCGCCCATTCACCGCCATCATGGGCGGCGCCAAGATTTCGGACAAGATACTCATCATTGAAAAGCTGCTCGACAAGGTAGACAATCTGCTCATTGGTGGGGGTATGGCTTATACCTTCGCCAAAGCGCAGGGCGGCGAAATCGGCAATTCTCTCCTGGAGGCTGACAAGCAAGAGTTGGCCCTCCAACTCATTGAGAAAGCCAAAGCCAAGGGCGTAAACCTGGTGCTCCCTACCGACAGCGTTATTGCCGACAAATTTGCCAACGACGCAGCCACGCAGGTAGCTGCCAACGGTCAGATTCCGGCCGGTTGGATGGGTCTGGACCTCGGCCCGGAGTCAACCAAAGCCTTTACGGACATCGTGCGTCAGTCGAAAACCATCCTGTGGAATGGCCCGATGGGGGTGTTTGAGATGAGCAACTTTGCTACCGGCACGGAAGCGGTGGCCCAGGCTATTGCCGATGCCACCCAAGCCGGAGCCTTCAGCCTCATCGGCGGCGGCGACTCGGCCGCTGCTGTCAACCAGTTGGGCTTCTCGGAACAGGTATCCTACATCAGCACAGGTGGCGGTGCCCTGCTGGAATACATGGAAGGCAAGGAACTGCCCGGCGTAGCTGCCCTAGGTTAGTACCAGTCCACCTAAAAAAGGCCGGTCGGGGCTGGCTGATG
>NZ_JZIR02000005.1:0-33774 GCF_000961955.2 Hymenobacter sp. AT01-02 | reverse complement strand
GGCCTAGGCCAGGGGGCTTTCTTGTTTTGTATGCAGGCATTACTTCAGTAGCTCGTGCAGCACGGTTTGCATGGAAAATACCCGGTTGCCCGCCTCCTGAATCACCAGGGAATTCGGCGAGTCCAGGATGGCATCGGAGACTTCTACGTTGCGGCGTACTGGCAGGCAGTGCAGGAACTTGGCGTCGTTGGTGCCAACCATGTGCTCAGGCGTAAGCATCCACGAAGGGTCGTTGCTGATAACCTGGCCGTAGTCTTGGTAGGTGCTCCAGTTTTTGGCCTGCACGAAGTCGGCGCCTTCCAGGGCCTTCTTCTGGTCGTACTCGATGCGGGCCCCTTTCGTGAATTTGGGGTCCAGCTCGTAGCCTTCGGGGTGCGTAATAACGAAGTCCACCCAGTCTACTTCCGAAAACCAGTCACAGAACGAGTTGGGTACGCACTGGGGCAGGGCACGCACATGCGGGGCCCAAGTTAGCACCACCTTCACGCGCTCCTTCTGCTTGGTTTCGGCTACCGTAATCAGGTCGGCAAACGACTGCAGCGGATGCAGCGTGGCGCTTTCCAGGCTGATAACCGGCACGGTGGCGTACTTCTGAATCTTGTTGAAGACTTCCTCGCTGTAGTCGGCCTCGCGGTCCTTGAGCGTAGGAAATGTGCGCACGCCCAGCACGTCGCAGTACTGGCTCATCACGGCAATAGCTTCCTTTATGTGTTCCTGGGTGCCGCCGTTCATCACTGCGCCATCGGCCATTTCCAGCGTCCAGGAATCAGCGCCGGCGTTGAGCACCCAGGCTTGCGCGCCCAGGTTGTAGGCCGCCTTCACCGAGCTAAGCCGGGTACGCAGGCTAGGGTTAAAGAAAATTAGCCCAACTGTTTTGTTCTTGCCGATGTGCTGGTACCCATACGGATTCGCCTTGATTTCCAAGGCTTGCTGCAACAGCGCTTTATAATCGCCCGCATCGGCGAAGGAGGTGAAGTTTTTCATGTGGTGTTGAGTGGCCTAGGCCTAAAAAAACGTCATGCTGAGCTTGTCGAAGCATCTCTACCGCTTCATTTATCGACTTGCTAATGCTGCGGCTCCATCTTCCAGAAAATATGCATGGCCCATAGCTCTATATAACCGCTAAGCTAGTGTTAGAGTAACATCAGGGTTACTATTCAATATGTCCTCTAACATTTCAAATAGTGTTTGGCCTTTGCCTTTACGTGTAAGGTTCATCGTCGCTTCAATCTGCTCCCGCCGAGCTAAAATTTCCTGCTTCTGCTCAGCTGACCAATGCTGAATAGTAGTTTCATCAGGAACAGAAAGCTTCTGCTGCCACCAGAGCAGGGTTGCATCTTTTCCTAATTTGTTAGCTGATAAAGCAGAATCGCGCCATTCAATTTCTGTTACGTTCAGGTCAGGGTCATTCGTGTAGTTAAAGCTGTACTGAACGATTTCATCAAGTGAATCCAGATTTCGTCCCCAAGGGCATTCGCCTACGGTAAGGAAATGCTCAACCGCATCATAGAAGTCATCTAAGCTATTTATTCTAGCCCCTTCTAGTATGATTTTCATGAGTTCCCCTGGGACAGTTTCAGATTTACATGGCCTTGTACTCGTTCCAGCTCTTGATCTTCAGGTCCTTCATTTCCAGACGGCAGAAGGCTTGGATAAAGGCTTTGGCTAAGCGGGCGTTGGTGAGCAGCGGGATGCCGAAGTCGATGGCCGTGCGACGGATCTTGTAGTCGTTGTCCAGCTCACCCTTCGAGAGGTTCTTGGGGATGTTGATGACCAGGTCGATCTTCTTCTCCTTCAGATAAGTCAGCACGTTGGGCTCCTGGTAATCATCGGGCCAGAAGAGCAGGCTGCTCGGGATGCCGTTTTCGGCGAAGAAGCGGTGCGTGCCCTGGGTGGCGTAAATCTGGTAACCCTTTTTCACGAGCAGTTCTGTGGCCGCCAGCAAGGCCACCTTCGACTTGATGGGGCCGCCGGAAATCAGCACCGACTTCTGCGGAATCTTGTAGCCCACGCTCAGCATTGACTTCAGCAGGGCTTCCTCGGCGGTATCGCCCAGGCAGCCTACCTCGCCGGTGCTTACCATATCTACGCGCAGCACCGGGTCGGCGCCGGGTAGGCGGGTGAACGAGAACTGCGGGGCCTTCACGCCCACGAAGGGCAGGTCGTACACCCGCTCGCTTTCGTCCCGCGCCACCTTCTTGCCTAGTAGTACCTGCGTGGCCTTCTTGATCAGGTTGTTGCCGGATACTTTCGACACGAAGGGGTAGCTGCGCGAGGCGCGGATGTTGCACTCAATCACCCGGATTTCGCCGTTTTTATCCAAGAACTGGATGTTGAACGGTCCGCTGATTTCGTAGCGCTTGGCAATCTTCTCGGCAATGGTTTTCAGCTTACGGATCGTGCGCACGTACACCTTCTGGGGCGGGTAGTACATGGTGGCGTCGCCGGAGTGCACGCCGGCAAACTCCACGTGCTCGGAAATGGCATAGCTCACGATTTCGCCCTTGTCGGCCACCGCGTCCAGCTCAATTTCCTTGGCATCCTGCATAAACTCCGATACCACCACCGGGTACTCGGCGCTTACCTCAGCGGCGGCTTTCAGGAAGGCCTCCATCTCGAAGGCGTTGGACACCACGTTCATAGAAGCCCCCGAGAGCACGTAGCTAGGCCGGATCAGCACGGGGTAGCCTACCTCGCCCACAAACTCAAACATGGCATCCAGGGAAGTCAGCTCCTTCCAGCGGGGCTGGGCAATGCCCAACTCGTCCATGATGCTGCTGAACTTGTGGCGGTTTTCAGCCTCGTCGATGCGAGCTGGGGCCGTGCCCAGGATGGGGGCCTTGGCGTCGGCGAGGCGGGTAGCGAGGTTGTTTGGAATCTGGCCACCGGTGGAGAGAATCACGCCCTCCGGCTGCTCGAACTCCAGAATGTCCATCACCCGCTCGAAGCTCAGCTCCTCGAAGTACAGCCGGTCCGACACGTCGTAGTCGGTAGAAACGGTTTCGGGGTTATAGTTGATGATAATGGTTTTGTAGCCCTCTTCGGCGGCCGTCTGCACGGCATTCACGCCGCACCAGTCAAACTCCACGGAGGAGCCAATACGGTACACGCCCGAGCCCAGCACCGCAATAGACTTGTTAGTTTCCGGCTGCAGGTCGTTTTCGGTGCCGTGGTAGGTGCTGTAGAGGTAGTTGGTTTTGGCTGGGAACTCGGCCGCCAGCGTGTCAATCTGCTTGATGACGGGTAGCACGCCCAGGGCCTTGCGGCGGGCCCGCACCAGCAGCTCATCGGCTTTCACGTCGCCTTGGCCTAGCAGCTTCACTGCAATTTGCTGGTCCGAGAAACCGGCTTTCTTCACCTCGCGCAGTAGGCCAGTCTCCAGGGCGTCTAGGCCACTGCCGCGCTGGGCGGCTAGCTGGTTGCTTAGCTCAAAGATGGTGTACAGGCGCTGCAGGAACCAGTGGTCAATCTTGGTCAGATCATGGACCTGCTCCAGGGTGTAGCCGGCCTCAAACGCCAAGTTGATGGCGAAGATGCGCTCCTCGTTTGGCTCGCTCAGCAGCTTGTCGATGGTGGCGTTGTCTACCTGCTCGGGCTTGTTGGCCACGAAGCCACGCTTGCCGGTGTCCAGCATGCGCAGGCCTTTTTGAATGGCTTCCTCGAAGGATTTGCCGATGGCCATTACCTCGCCCACGCTCTTCATGGCCGAGCCAATCTGCCGGTTCACGCCCTCAAACTTGCCCAGGTCCCAGCGCGGCAGCTTCACCACCACGTAGTCCAGAGCCGGCTCGAAGAAGGCTGAAGTCGTCTGCGTCACGCTGTTCTTTAGTTCCGACAGGGAGTAGCCCAGGCTCAGCTTGGCCGCCACAAAGGCCAGCGGATAGCCCGTAGCCTTAGAAGCCAGCGCCGAGGAGCGCGACAGACGGGCATTCACCTCAATCACGCGGTAATCCTCCGACACGGGGTCGAGGGCGTACTGAATGTTACACTCGCCCACAATGCCGAGGTGGCGGATGGTCTTGATGCCGATGCTGCGGAGCTTATGGTACTCGCGGTTGCTCAGCGTCTGCGACGGAGCCACCACGATGCTCTCCCCAGTGTGGATACCGATGGGGTCGAAGTTCTCCATGTTGCAGACCGTGATGCAGTTGTCATACTGGTCGCGCACCACCTCGTACTCAACTTCCTTCCAGCCCTTCAACGACTCTTCCACCAGAATCTGGTCCGAAGTCGTGAAGGATTTCTGGACTAGGGCCCGCAGTTCGTCCATGTTATTGGCAAAACCGCTACCTAGGCCACCCAACGCAAACGCCGCCCGCACGATGATGGGGAAACCGATTTTTTCGGCTGCGGCCACCGCGTCTTCCATAGTCGTCACGGCCACGCTACGTGCTGAGAGTACGCCAATCTGGTCGAGCTTCTCCTTGAAAATGTCCCGGTCCTCGGTATCGATGATGCTCTGCACGGGCGTGCCCAGCACCTTCACGTTGTACTTCTCAAAAACCCCGGCGCGGAACAAAGCACGGCGCAGTTCAGGGCCGTTTGGCCACCAAAGGCCACCAGAATGCCATCGGGCTGCTCCTTCTTAATGACTTCCTCCACGAAGTAGGGCGTCACGGGCAGGAAGTACACGTCGTCGGCAATGTTGTCCGACGTTTGCACGGTGGCGATGTTGGGATTGATGAGGATGGTGCGGATGCCTTCCTCTTTCAGCGCCTTAAGGGCCTGGGAGCCGGAGTAGTCGAACTCACCGGCTTCACCGATTTTCAGCGCGCCGGAACCGAGGATGAGAACTTTCTGTGGTTTTTCCATTCTGAGGGTTAGGGTAACAGGCCGCTGGTGCGGTCATGTTAAAAGGCAGTCGTGCTAGGCCGCTATAGCCGGTGGTTTATGTGGGCAGAGAAGGTGTTACTTAGAAAAGAGGGTGTCGCTCTTCACGATTTCCCAGTTGCCGGATGCCCGTTTGGTCATCCAGAGTTTGATGGTGGCATTGGCCCGCTCACCATCCAATAAAAAGCGGAAAACGAGCGAGTCTTTTTTAGCACTCAGGTTTTCCACCTTGAAGTTCTTAGAGTGTATTCTTCCTATTCTGTTGGTTATTCTGGGAGAAACTCTAGCCGAACTCATCGCCTGAGCAATCAGATCGGCCGGTTCTCCCAGTACTGCTTTCATGAGCGTCCGCTGGCCTAGGTTCCTGACGAAATAAAACCCTGCGAAAGCCAGCGCGCCTAGCAGCACATACCCCCAGTTCGGAAAGCCTTTACTTTTAGATGGCATGGGAGCTGGGCGGTTTACTCAGAGAAAGTGGTGTCGCTCTTAACCATCTGCCATTTGCCATCAGGCTGTTTCATGACTTTGGTCCGGATTGTGGCGGTGGCTTTCTCGCCTTTCAGCACGAGCCGGAAGGAGAGAGAATCCTGCTTCGGACCGGGCTTTCCGGCGTCAAACTTCCTCGAAACAATCTTCCCGGTACGGCTCAGAATGCGAGGTGAGACATTGCCCTTATCCAGCATCGAAAGAAAGATGTCCTGCTTGCCCACGGCAAGTCTGACGACGTCTTTCATCTTGACGCTTTTGATGAGGTAGAACACCGCAAACGCTACAATTCCCAGCGCTACGTACACCCAGTTCCGCGTGCTTCCGCTCTTTTCTTGCATAGGCTCATGCATTAAAAATGACCGGGTTGAAGATACGGAACGTCATGGGCCTAGTGCACTGATTGCTTTATAACCCAGGGTTTAATCCCTGGGCTATTTAGTGGAAAAGCATCAGTTGCGCGCAGCATAACAGGTGGGGTAGGCAGAGTCTAGGCCAGTTTATTTCGTGGCTTTGTGCTCGGCTACGGCTTTCAGGAAATCATCGAACAGGTACTCCGTGTCCTCGGGGCCGCCGGCGGCTTCGGGGTGGAATTGGGTCGAGAAGAACGGCTTGCTCTTGTGCTTGATGCCTTCGCAGGTGCCGTCGTTGAGGTTTTCGAACAGCATTTCCCACTCGGTGGGCAGCGTGTTAGTATCTACCGCGAAACCGTGGTTCTGGCTGGTGATGTAGCTGCGCTTGGTACCCGAGAGCAACACCGGCTGGTTGTGGCTGCGGTGGCCGTACTTCAGCTTGAAGGTGTCGCCGCCGGCCGCCAACCCCATAAGCTGGGAGCCCAGGCAGATGCCGAAGATGGGCTTGTCCTGGCCTAGCGCAGTTTGCAGGTGCTCGATGGTGGCGGTGCACATTTTTGGGTCGCCGGGGCCGTTGCTGAGGAACAGGCCGTCGTAGTCGAGCTTCGTGAAGTCGTAGTCCCAGGGAACCCGAATCAGCTCCACGTCGCGCTGGAGGAAGCAGCGGATAATGTTGGTCTTGGTGCCGCAGTCAACGAGCACAATTTTGTGCTGGCCGTTGCCGTAGTGCTTTACCTCGGTCGGGCTCACCTGGGCTACCAGGTTATCCTGGTTGGGGTCGTGCAGCTCTACGTCTTCCTCGGCCACAATCTTACCTAGCATAGCACCCTTCTCCCGCAGGATTTTGGTGAGCATGCGGGTATCAACGCCGAAGATGCCGGGGATGTTGTACTCCTTGAGCCAGTCGCCGAGGCTCTTAGCGGCGTTCCAGTGGCTGTGTTCCTCAGAGTAGTAGTTCACCACCAGCCCGGCAATGTGAATCTTGTCCGACTCGAAAATCTTCGAAATCGACTCGTACAGCTCCTCGCCGGGTACGCCATAGTTGCCCACCATGGGGTAGGTCAGCACCAAGATCTGGCCGGCGAAGGAGGGGTCCGTCAGGTTTTCGGGGTAGCCGGTCATGGCTGTGCTGAACACTACCTCGCCCGCGGCGGAGGTAAATGCGCCGAAAGAAGTACCCTCGATTGCGGTGCCGTCTTCGAGAATGAGTTTTACCGATTTAGCGTTTTCCACTCTTTTTATGCTGAAAAAAGGTTTACTCTATTATTGATATGCTGCAGTAGTCAGGCGCGCCGCCTCCTTGCCATTTCATCGGCAAGGTGGGGTAGGTGCGCTCAACATCCCGATCCAGGCTGATCGGAACCGTGCTATTGAAGGAGAATGCGACGAATCGTAGCGCCTCTAGGTCGGGCGTTGGGCGGGTGCGAGGTGTAGCCTCAACCCGCTGTTGCAGCCGCCACGATACTTTTTCGGCTGGAACAGGACCGAAAATCAGGGGTCTGTTCCAGCCGAAGCAGGATGTAAGCCGAGCGGGAGCGAAAGGGGGTAAATCTATCTGCCCCGCGCACTGCCACTTCCAGATGTCAGGCATCGGGAAGTCGGGCGGGCACGACTGCTGAAAGGAAATGTGGGAGGCCGTTCTTTCATGGAAAGAACCAGCCGGTTGCTGCGCAATAGTCACCAATGGCAGCGTGCAGCTTATCAGAAGGGGAGCTTGGCTCGGGAACCTCATCGTGCTACTCATTGGGGCTGCAAGTTAGACCACAAGTCGCTTACTTTTTTACCTCGACAGGAATAATTGCATACAGTGCCTGCAAAAACCGGTCGACTTCCTCTCGGGTGATGTTGAGAGGCGGGAGCAGTCGTAGCACCGTAGGGTCGGAGGCATTACCCACGAAGATGTGGAAGTCCGACAGCAGCTTGTCGCGCACGTCCTTGATGGGGAAATCGTACTTAATGCCCACCATCAGACCGCGTCCACGGATTTCCTCGGCACCAGCGTTGGCTTCCAGCTCGGAGCGGAGGTAGTGGCTCATTTCTGTGGCGTGGTTCAGCAAGTCTTCCTGCTCAATAACTTCAAGCACAGCCAGGGCGGCGGCGCAAGCCAGGTGGTTGCCCCCGAAGGTAGTGCCCAGCAACCCATAGGATGCCTTCAATTCCGGCGCAATCAGGATGCCGCCGATGGGGAAGCCGTTGCCCATGCCTTTCGCTACCGAAATAACATCGGGGCGGATGCCAGCATGCTGGTGGGCGAAGAACTTTCCGCTACGGCCGTAGCCACTCTGGACCTCGTCGGCAATCAGCAGGGCGCCGTATTGCTTGCACAGCGCGGCTAGGCCAGTTAGGAACTCATCGGAAGGCATGATGATGCCGCCCACGCCCTGAATCGGCTCGATGATGGCCGCGCAGACATCACCGCCTTGCAGCACCTGCTCCACCGCTGCTAAGTCATACTCCACAAAGGAAATGGCGTGGTCGGCGTTGAAGGGCGCTACAATTTTCGGGTTATCGGTAGCGGCTACTGCACCTGAGGTACGGCCATGGAAGGCTCCTTTAAAGGCGAGTACACGCTTTTTGCCGGTGTGGAACGACGCCAGCTTCAGGGCATTCTCGTTGGCCTCGGCGCCGGAGTTGCACAGGAACAGCGAGTAGTCCTCATAGCCCGACACCTGGCCTAGCTTATGAGCCAGCTGCGCCTGAATCGGAATCTGCACCGAGTTGGAGTAGAAGCCGATGTTCTGCAACTGCTCCGTGAGGCGCTGCACGTAGTGCGGGTGGCTGTGACCGATGGAAATAACAGCATGGCCGCCGTAGAAATCCAGGTACTCCTGGCCTTTATCGTCCCAAAGTTTCGCTCCCAACGCCTTTACCGGCGTGATGTTGACGAGCGGATATACATTGAAAAGCTCCATTTGACTATTGGGTCTTGAAAGTGTTCTTAGGCTTTATCCTAAACCTATTTCTAAATCAGCCGGGATATTAGCCGGATTCAGTGCGTTGTAAAGCTGCGCATTAATTATAATGCTGGCCATTGCATCATAGCTTACAAACAGAGCTTGGCCCTTATTTGACTCTATATCCATGTGCACTGCCTTTTCAGCCACCTCTTCCTCTTCAGCCTTTCGAACTATAGCAGTTCTGTTCTCATCGGTAATCCTTATCTGCCAGTCGCCATTACTGTCAAAGAGAAGCTGACCAAAAGTGTCTTTTATTCCTTGCCAAGAATCACTTGAAATATGCCAGATGGATTCAGATGGGACGCAACGAATAACTTCAGTTAAGAGGCGGGTTTCGCTAGACATTTGGTTCGGCTTGGCTCCCTGTTAAAACAGCCCTGCTTTCAATCCTAGGCCAGTCGTTTCCGGTAGGCCAAACAGTAAATTCATGTTCTGCACCGCTTGGCCCGAAGCACCCTTTACTAGGTTGTCGATAACCGAGGTGATGAGCAGCTGCTTGCCGAATTTCTGCACGTGCAGCAGGCACTTGTTGGTGTTGACTACCTGCTTCAGGTGAATCTCCTTGTCTGATACCGTGGTGAACGGCGCGTCGGCGTAGAATTGCTGGTACAGCTCCCGCGCCTCCTCCTGGGTCAGGTCCGATGGCGTGTAGACGCTGGCGAAGATGCCCCGGGTGAAGTTGCCGCGGTACGGAATGAAGTGCATGGCGCTTTCCAGCTGTGGCTGTAGCTGCGCCAAGCTCTCCCCAATTTCGCCGAGGTGCTGGTGGGTGAAAGGCTTGTAGATGGACACGTTGTTAGTGCGCCACGAGAAGTGCACCGTCTCCGACAAGCTCTGCCCCGCGCCCGTCGATCCGGTAATGGCCGATACGTGCACATCATCCGTCAGCTTGCCGGCCTGGGCCAGCGGCAGCAAGGCCAGCTGAATGGCCGTGGCAAAACAGCCAGGGTTAGCAATGCTCTGAGCCTGCTGGATTTGGCTCCGGTTCAGCTCCGGCAATCCGTACACAAACTCCCGGCCTTCAAACTCGGCGTCGGCTTCTAGGCGGAAGTCGTTGCTCAGGTCGATGATGTAGGTGGTTTCGGGTAGCTCGTGCTGAGTTAGCCACGCCTTGGAGTTGCCGTGGCCTAGGCACAGAAACACTACGTCTTCATCACCCGCCAACTCCGAGGCAAACACCAGATCCGTCTCGCCTACCAGGTCGTCGTGGACCTGATAGATGGGGTTGCCGGCGTTGGAGGAACTGACGATGGCACCCAGCTCTGCATACTCGTGGTGCAGCAAAATACGGACAAGCTCACCAGCCGTGTAGCCAGCGCCGCCTACGATGCCAACCTTAATTTTCATCGTTGAACGAGCTGTGAATCCGCAGCTGGTTGCTGAAGATCTTGATAAAGCCCTTGGCGTCGCGGCCGTCCCAGGCATCGTTTTCTTCGCCGTAGGTGGCCACTTTAGAGCGCATCATGTCGTACTTCGACTCAATGCCTTGCAGCTCGAACTGGTAAGGCTTCAGGGTCACGAACACCTTGCCCGACACTCGCTCCTGCGACGATGTGAGGAAGGCCTCCATGTCGCGCATCACTGGGTCGAGGTACTGGGCTTCGTGCAGCAGCGTGCCGTACCAGTTGGCGATGTAGTCTTTGTGCAGCAGCTGCCAGCGGCTGGAGGTGTGCTTTTCCAGCAAATGGTGCGCCTTCAGCAGAATCAGCGGCGCGGGAGCCTCGAAGCCTACGCGGCCTTTAATGCCCAGAATAGTGTCGCCCACGTGGGTGTCGCGGCCAATGGCGTAGCGGCCGCCTAGGTCGTTGAGCTGCTGGATGAGCTCCACAGGGTTCATCGACTTACCATTCAGCGCTACGGGCTCACCCTTGGCGAACGTGATTTCGACGGTGGAGGGCTCGTTGGCGGTGAGCTGAGTGGGATACGCCGTTTCGGGTAGGGCCTGGTGCGAGGTCAGGGTTTCTACGCCGCCTACACTAGTACCCCAAATACCCTTGTTGATGGAGTATTTAGCTTTTTCCCAACTCATCTCGAAGCCGTGCTGGTTCAGGAAGTCAATCTCGGCCTGGCGCGACAGTTTCAGGTCGCGGATGGGCGTGATGATTTCCGTGTTGGGCGCGATAACCGAGAAGGCCACATCGAAACGCACTTGGTCGTTGCCGGCGCCGGTGCTGCCGTGGGCAATGTAGTCGGCCTTGTGCTCCCGGGCATACTCTGCCAGGGCCAGCGACTGGAACATACGCTCCGCGCTGACGCTCAGCGGATAGGTGTCGTTCTTGAGGATGTTGCCAAAAATGAGGTAGCGCAGGCAGTCCTGGTAGAAACGCTGGGTCACGTCAATCACCTCGTGCTTCGAGGAGCCCAGCTCGTAGGCTCGCTTCTCAATAGCAGCCAGTTCTTCCTCAGAAAAGCCGCCGGAGTTGACGATAACGGTGTGAACTTCCAGACCCAGCTCGCGGGTCAGATATACAACGCAGTAGGACGTATCCAAGCCGCCGCTGTAGGCTAAAACTACCTTTTTCATTATTGGCCTTGGGGTGTAAGAATTTCAATCGTCTCCTGTACGCTCTGGCTAAACTGGTCGTCGAGCTTGTCGTAGACCATGCCCGTGCACAGGCACATTTTGCGCTCGTTTTCCATCAGGATGCCGTAGTTTTTGCAACTAGAGCAGCCTTTCCAGAAATCGTCGCTCTGGGTTAGCTCGGGGAAGGTAACGGGGCGGTAGCCCAGTTCATTGTTGATCTTCATCACGGCTGCGCTGGTCGTGATACCGAATATTTTGGCCGCTGGGTATTTCGTGCGCGACAGCTCAAACACCCGGTGTTTGATAGCGCGGCCCAAGCCCTCCTTGCGCAACTCCGTGTTTACAATGAGGCCCGAGTTGACAACGAACTTGTTGTCTTCGAAGGTCTCGATGTAACAAAAGCCAGCTAGCTGCTCATCAATGAAGGCAATGATAGCATCGCCTTTCACCATCTTCTTTACCAGATAGTTAGGGTCGCGCTTGGCGATGCCGACACCACGCGCTTTCGCGGATTCGGCGTACCACTGACAGAGGGTTTCCACATACTGCGCGTCGGCAGCATTGGCTACGCGTAAAATCATGGTCAAAGCTCGGTTGGTTGCCTTCGTATACGGCAACAGACTCGGAAAGACGATAAGGGAGGAGCTAGAAACGTAGCTAGCAGACGAGGCCGTGCAACAACCGAACCTATGATCGGCGGCAAGAAAAGCCCAAAAAACAGGTGCCCGCAGCGTAAGCCCTGAAAGAGCAGTTGGTTACGTGGTCGGGGAGGGGTACACTTCGGCCTACACTCGTGTCAATTCGTTATTCGTAAGAAACTTTCTTCTGTGGGGCGCTTTCCGTTAGGCCCCTTTCGCCGGTTTTGGTACTGCTAAAACGCAGACGAAATATTGCATGCCAGCGGCTAAGCTGGCATTGTTCGCACAACCAAAGCTGGTCGTCGCAAAAGCGCAATAGAAGAGAGACGAATCATTGACAGTTGCCGCAGGGCGGCGTGGAGTGTTTCTGCGGTTTAAATGAATAGGACCGCTAAATCGTTGCAAAACTAGATGTTTTTTTTTGGAAACTTTGCCCAGGTGACTTCAAAAAATAGTCCTACCCAAGGCGGTTTTCCGTTAGCGGCTAGCCAGTGGAGTATACCCTTTGGCAGCTTGCGGCCGCTTGTGGCCCATTTTTATCCCTTCCTTTTGTATGCGCGAAGGCCTGAAAATTTTTAAGATTGGCGGTGGCATCATTGATGACGAAGCACAACTACAGCACTTCTTGGCCGAGCTTGCCAAGGTTGCTGGCCGGAAATTGCTGGTACACGGCGGCGGGAAAGGTGCTAGCCAGATGCTTGCTAGCTTAGGCATTGCGCCGAAGATGGTAGAGGGGCGGCGCATCACCGATGCCGCTACCCTTGATATCGTGACGATGTTTTACGCCGGTAAAACCAACAAGCAAGTGGTGTCGCTGCTGCAAGCGGCGGGTGTCAATGCGCTGGGCCTATCCGGGGCCGATGGCAATGCTATTCGGGCCGTGAAGCGCCCAGTAAAGGACATTGACTACGGCTTCGTGGGCGACCTGCCCGAAGGCAGCGTCAATACCGAACTGCTCCACCAGTTGCTGCAGGCCGGCATCACGCCCGTATTTTGCGCCATCACCCACGACGGGAGCGGTCAGTTGCTCAACACTAATGCCGACACCATTGCCAGTACCTTGGCCCGCGCCCTGGCTGCGCAGTATGAGATAGAGTTGCACTTCTGCTTCGAGAAAGATGGCGTGCTTTCGGACATCAACGATGAGCAGTCGGTGATTCCGCAGATCGTACCAAGTCAGTATCAGCAACTGAAAGCCAAGGGAGTAATTGCTGCCGGTATGGTGCCCAAGCTCGATAACGCCTTTGCCGCCCTGGAAGCCGGGGTGGAGAGAGTAGTGATTGAAAACGCGCTTAAAATCAATGAACCCGTGAAAACTGTGCTATGTCGAAGCTAATTGGGCGGCTGACGGAGGATGCTATTGAGCTGCTGCAGGAGCTAATTCAGACGCCCTCCCTCTCGCGGGAAGAGGACCAGACGGCGGAGCTGATCTTCCGGTTTCTGACCTTCCACGGCGCCCACCCACGGCGGGATAAAAACAACGTGTGGGCTGTGTCGAAGCACTTTGATGCCGCCAAGCCTACCATTCTGCTCAACTCCCATCACGACACCGTGAAGGCCGGCAACACCTGGACCTACCACCCGCTGGGCGCCGTGGTGGAAGGCGACAAGCTGTTAGGCCTGGGTAGCAACGACGCCGGGGCTTCGGCAGTGAGTCTGCTGGCTACCTTCCTGTACTTCCACGAGCGCACCGACCTGGCCTACAACCTCATCTGCGCCATTACGGCTGAGGAGGAGGTATCGGGGATAAACGGCATCCGGAGCGTACTGCCCCAGCTAGGCCACATCGACCTGGGCATTGTGGGTGAACCTACGCAGATGGACCTCGCTGTGGCGGAAAAAGGCCTCGTGGTGCTCGACTGCGTAGCCCACGGCCGGACCGGACACGCTGCCCGCGAAGAAGGTGAAAACGCCCTTTACAAAGCCGTGGCTGACATTCAGTGGTTTGAGCAATTTCGCTTTCCAGAAGTATCGGAGCTACTAGGCCCGGTAAAGATGACCGTGACGCAAATTCAGGCCGGCTCTCAGCACAACGTAGTACCCGACCGCTGCACCTTCGTAGTGGATGTGCGCACCAACGAGTGCTACTCCAATGTTGAAGTGGTAGAGCTAGTGCGTCAGTACGTTACTTCCGACGTTACGCCGCGCTCCACCCACCTTAATTCCTCGCGCATTGAGCTAGGCCACCCCTTAGTGCAACGGGGCCTAGGCTTAGGCCGCCGCACGTTCGGCTCCGTCACGTTGTCCGACCAATCGATGATGCCGTTTACCACGGTAAAAATCGGCCCTGGTGACTCTGCCCGCTCCCACACACCCGATGAGTACATTTTGCTCAGCGAAATCAGGGCGGGGGTACGGGGCTATGTAGCTTTGCTGGACGGGCTACAACTGTAATAGGCTAGTTAAGTTCTAGAATACCAGAACCTAGTTGTCCTCCTCAGCCAAGGAGGGGTTTCAGGTGATTGACTGTTGTTGAACATCTAATACTAGCTCTAGTCATCGTTCTAGGCCACATCAACCACCCCTAGCCCCTCCTTTCCAAAGTGGGGAACTAGGTTTAGCTTTAACTAACCACGCATGAAAATCTGGGATAAGGCATTGCCGTTGATAAGAAGATAGAGCAGTTCACCGTGGGCCGCGACCGGGAGCTGGACATGTACCTCGCGCAGTTTGACGTGCAGGCCTCCAAGGCTCAGGCCAATATGCTGGCGAAGGCCGGGCTGCTTTCCGATGAGGAAAATCAGCAGCTCCAGCAGGGCCTTATGGAGCTAGCTACGCAAATCGAGGACGGCACCTTTACCATTGAGGCGGAGTTCGAGGATGTACACTCCAAAATTGAGTACTATCTGACTGAGAAGTTCGGCGACGCGGGTAAGAAAATCCACACCGCCCGCTCCCGCAACGACCAGGTACTGACGGCTATTCAGTTGTTCCTGAAGGACTACACCGAGCGCGCCGCCGCCAAAACGCTGGAATTAGTGCAGGTGCTCTTGCAGAAAGCCGAGGCGCATAAGGAAGACCTGATGCCCGGCTACACCCATTTCCAGGCCGCCATGCCCAGCTCCTTCGGGCTGTGGTTTTCCGCTTACGCTGAGCACCTGCTGCTAGACCTGGCCCTGTTTGAAGCTGCCCACACCGTAGCCGATCAAAATCCGCTGGGCTCCGGCGCCGGCTTTGGCAGTAGCTTCCCCATCGATCGGCTAATGACCACCCAGGAAATGAGGTTCGGCAACCTGGCCGTGAGCAGCGTGGGCGCTCAAATGCTGCGCGGCAAAACCGAGAAGACGGTAGCCTTTGCCCTGGCTGGCATGGCCGCCACTCTCGCCAAAATGGCCTATGACCTGGTCTTGTACAACTCGCAGGATCTGGCCTTTGTGGAGCTACCCAAGGAGTTTACCACCGGCTCCAGCATCATGCCCCACAAGAAAAACCCCGATGTGTTTGAGCTGATCCGGGCGCGTTGCAATGCTCTGCAGGCCCTGCCCAATACGCTCATGCTGGCGACCAGCAACCTGCCCAGCGGCTACCACCGCGACTTCCAGATTCTGAAGGAGCTGCTCTTCGAGCCCATGACCCAGTTCCTCGACATTCTCGACATCGTGCTCTTTGCCCTGCCCCAGCTGCGCATCAAGCCCAACCTGCTGAACCAGGAGAAGTACGACGCCGTGTTCACCGTCGAAAACATCAACCAGCTCATTCAAAGCGGCACGCCATTCCGCACCGCCTACAAGCAGGTAGGCCTGGCTGTGGAGGATGGCAGCTACATGCCGCACAAGGAGTTCCAAACTACCCATTTGGGTAGCGTCCATAACCTAGGCTTAAAAGTGATTCAGGCGAAGGTGCAGCGCTTGCAGGAAAAGAGCGGTTTGGTGAAAAAGCAATAGTGTTTGCGTAGAATACTATAAGTCACACAAAGCACGTCATCCTGAGCAGAGCGAAGGATCTTACCACGGTAGCACGAGGCGCTAGGCCAGTCGTTCTTACCTGATAAGACTTCGCTCTGCTCAGGATGACGTGCTTTTAGGCTATACAGCTTTGGTTGAAGAAAGCTTGTAGTAACGCTAGGCCTATTCGCTATTTCTTAACCGGCTTCGCTATAGGCAAAGTTAGTTTTACGTCTACTGGCTTTCCGTTTTGGTAGCCTGGTGTGAAGCTCTCTATAGAAGCAAAAGCGGTAGCTAGGGCTGGATCTACTGCTGCTTCTGTTTCTGCTGGGTTGGGCCCTAAAGCTGGGCGACGAACGTTACCGTCTTGGTCGATGATGAAGCTGATGTAGGCACCACTGCCGCCAGCTGCGCCGCGCACGTGGCTGCTGATAAAGGCTTGCAATCCTTCTCTGCCTCCATTAGAATACACGGGCATCTTCTCCACATAGGTGTAGAAGGTGCGCCCATCTAGCTTGTTTGGGCCGTTTTGATTAACGGAAACAGCATTAGGCATGGGTGCCGGCGTGGGGCTGCTTTGGGCAGTAGCGGCTAAGCTGGTAAAAAATAGGCCTAGGCTCAATGATAAGGGCTTTGCTAGTAAAAAGGGCATAAAAGTGTGATAAAGAGTGGTATACTGGTTGTGAGAGCTTGCTACCGGTTGCGGCCGTACTGCTCGTGAGAGCTTACCCAATCACTGCTGCTAATGGCGGAGCCAGGCTAAGCTCGCCAGCTAGTACTACGCCCGCCACAATTTCCGCAAACTTGTTCACGGTGCCGCGCCCTACGCAGCCCAGCATACGTAGGCACTCGTTTTGGGTAGCTAGGCCCGTGCCGCCGCCGTGGGTAGCCACAATGAGGGAGGGAATAGTGATGCTGAGGTATAGGTCGCCTTCCTTCGTGACTTCGGAGTACAGTACGCCCGCTGAGGATTCCGAGACGTTGGCCACATCCTGACCGGTAGCGATAAACAGAGCTGTTATGCCGTTGGCGGAGTGGGCACCGTTGTTGTTTGCCCCAGAAAGAAATGCCCCCACATTGCTGACTTGGCCGTGGTAGGCCAGTTGCTCGGGTGTTACGCGCATGCGCTGCTGCAAAATATCGCGCTTGATGGTAGCCTCGGCCACTACGCGCTTGCCTCGAGTGCGCATCACATTTACCTGGGACGCTTTCTTGTCGGTAGCGAAGTTCGATTCGAGGTAGAAGTGCCGAATGGGAGCCGCTTTGTAGTGCTCTAAAATCCAGGAGCAGGCCGCGAATGTGGCGCGGCCTACCATGTTCTGACCCGCCGCGTCGCCGGTGCTGTAGTTGAAGCGCAGGTAGGCAAACTTGCCCGCCAAGTATGTGTCGATGTACTGGAGCTTAGCCACGCTGGAGGTGCTTTCCGCTTCCGGCCGAATTCGCTCAATCTCACCGGCTATCCACTGCCCAAAGTCGCGGGCGCCGCGGGCATCATCGAACACAAACACCGGCGCCCGCTGCATGGCGTCGCCAATGACGGTGCACTTTACGCCGCCGCAGAGGTTGAGCACCTGAATGCCCCGGTTGTAGCTCGCTACCAGCGTACCCTCAGTTGTAGCCAGAGGGATGAGAAAATCGCCCTGGGCGTGCTCCCCGTTTACGTGCAGAGGCCCCGCCAAGCCCACCGGAACTTGAGCTACCCCTGTGAAATGCTCGCAGTTACCCTGGAGAGTATGAGGGTCGAAGGAGTACTGCTTGAGGTGGTGAAACTCCTGCTCGGCGTATTCCTCAGCAAAGCGCTGCCGGGCCTGAATGGCGGCCTCAGAATAGTCATCTTCCTCTGAACGCGGAATGCGCGCCCGGTTTTCAGGTTGCTGGGTAATGGCATCCTCCACCTCCACCTGCAACTCCCCAAATGGGTCGGCCACAAACTGCACCCGCACCTTGTGCATGCCCTCCTGCAAACGGGCCGTAGCCAAATGGAAGGTGGCTGACTGGCCTACCGGCAAGTTTACGCCGTTGCCTTCAGCATTCAGCGCCGATGCCGGGCGCACGTTACCATCGCCCATATCCAGCGCAATCTGCTCGGCGGCAACATGCACCCCATCAATCTGCACATGGTCGATGCGCATGACCCGAACCGTGTCCAAGCGGTTTTTGATGCTGAAGGCCACGCCCTCGGGCGTGTTGTGCAGGCTGCCGCGGGTGTAAAGCAGCTTGAGCATCATGGGGCTAGGCGTGAAGAGCATAGGGCGGGGAGAGGTTAAGGGTGCGGAAAGGAGTAGAAAGATTGGCTTGCTACGGAAATACGAGGCGCTATGATTATGGTCCAAAAAAATAGAATGGTAGCAGCGCATCATCCTTTTTAGTGGCAGGTTGGTCGGGGAAGGCAAGCAGCCTACTGTCTAAGGCAAAGACACCTTGTTCATCTCACTTGCGCTTATGAGATGGAGCCGATGCATCTGTTGCTTGGAAGGTAATCGGGATGGTGTACGGAATCTCTACTGGTTGACCATTTTGTAACCCGGGGGTAAAATCTCCCAAGGTCTTCACCGCGCGAAGAGCTGCCTCGTCAGCTCCTTGTCCTAACCCTTTTACAATATGTGGATTACAAACCTTTCCTTTGGTATCAACAGTGAACCCGACCACTACCCGACCACCGCGTGTCAAGCCTATCGGATATTGTAAATTCTTGCTGATGACGCGCATCATTCCCTCTTGACCTCCATCTTTATAAACGGGCATTTTCTCTGCAACTGACCCATACACAATTGTTTTGGGTTGCAATGCCGCTGGTGGCAAGGTCGTCCGCACCTGTGCCAGTGCCTCCTGCCCCGATAGGCCTAGGCCGCACACCAGCACCAACGCTACCAAAAACCGACGCAGCTTCAGGCGTAGCAGGGGATGTGCGGTTACCTGCTCCGACCGGAACCGGCCGCAGACGCGCCCATCAGGAGAGCTTTGAAAGGCGGCGGTTAAATCGGTTTGGGTAGAGGTAGTGAAGTCAATGACCACTCGGTCGCACTGGGCGCAGTGATGGCCCTGAGCTACAGGCGTCATCTGCTGCCAGTCTTCGTGGCAACGGTTCAGGCGGACATTGAGGATAGGTAGCAGGAGCATGATGGTAGCAGATAGTGAAGGGCAATAGAGGGGTATCTGCTGAATGACATAAGGAGCTGCCGCGAGTTTGCCTATTCGAAAAACTCCTGTCCGTTGGCGTTGATATAGCCGGTTTGTCCATTGAGTAGCACTACGCGGGCTATGTCGCCCAGAAACGGGCTGGCCTGCTGGTAGCGTACTTCCGTGAGCGTACTACCTTCTTCGTCGAGGTAGCCCCACAAGCCGCCGCGCTGCACCTGGGGTAGTACCAGGTTGCCTTTCAGTTGAATAGCATCAAAGGCAACCGGCTGCACCAGCTTGCCCTTGCTGTTAATGACTCCCCACTTTGTGCCCTGCCGCACGAATAGTAAGCCGTTGTAGTTCTCCCGTACTTCGTCGTAGGTGGGTGCTACAGTAGCGGTGCCCACTGTGAAGCGAAAACCAACTTTGCCATCCTTGCGCACAACGTCGCCGTGTTCCAGCGGCTCTTCTTCCAACTCTGGTGGGGCCGGCTCAGTTAGGCGCTGTCCGCTCAGGTTGATGTCGAAGGTTTCGCCGCCCTGCTCCACGGTGGCCCGGCCCCGGTAGAAGTTGCTGGCGCGGGTGTACTGCACGGGCGTTACGGGGTTGCCGGCCCCATCAATATAGCCGTAGAGCGTGCCTTCCCGCACCCAAGCCACCTCACCAATGAAGGGACCAGCCTCGTCGTAGCGTAGAGGGAGCACCAAGCGGCGGTTCTGATCGGCGTAGCCCCAGCGGGTGCCGTGGCGAAAAGGGATGAGGCGGGACGGCACCGTTTGGGCTGAAGCCCCAGGGCTTTGGTACATCGTCGTCAGGAGCAGCAAAAAGCAGAAGGGCAGCGCAAGACGATTCATGGTGAAATAGGAGCGGGCAGAAACCGGGAAGGTAGCGAAGATACATGGCCCCGCGCAAGAAGAATCTTTGTCCGCAAACCTTCCGCACGTGCGCGGGTTGATTCACTCATTCTTCACGGGCTCCGAAGCAGCTTACCCTTCAGGTCCGAGGAAATTACCCATTTCAACCGGCAATTTTCCTGCAGGGCCACAGCCTGCGTTGTATCTTTGCCTCCGTTTTTCAGGCGTTTTTCAAGCCGCCGTTATCCTATGTCTGCTCCACTACCGAACTATCCACGCTTTACTCTGGGCGAGAGCCTTACTATTGAGCAGCTGGATTTTTTTCGCACATACGGGTTCTTGCACTTCCGTGCTTTCATTTCGCCCGAAACCGTTCAGAGCCTCCTTCGTGCCTCAGAAGAGGTGCAGCGCACCTGGTTGGCAGAGGGAGTACAGAAAGTAAATGGTGTTCCAATTAAGTATGGCAAGGACGTAGACGGTTCGGCCATTGTGCAGCGGTTTGCTTTCTCCTCTCACCACAGCCCAGTGCTGCACGAGTTTCTGCAAGACCCGCGCTTTAAAGCGTTATTCCCGCTACTAGAGGCACCGGGCGGGCGCGTGGGCGAAAACGAGAAAGATGGCCTCGTTATCAACCATTATGTAAACGTGACGGGCAGCGAGTTTTCGCAAATGGGGTGGCACACAGACTCACTGCGTGACGTATTCTACGGGAAGAAAATTGGCCCCATGCTCAACGTTGGTGTTCACCTGGATGGCACGCCCGCCACGAATGGTGGCTTGCGTGTAATTCCGGGCACTCACCGCCAAAGCCTGCGCGACATTCTCTTCCGCAAGAAGTACTATAAGGATGTAAGCGCCGACCCCAGCGAAGTAGCCGTAGAAACCGAGCCGGGCGACCTGACCGTGCACGACGGGCGCATGTGGCACCGCGTAGCTCAGTCGCCGCTGGTAGGGGAGGTGTCGCGCCGCCGGGTGATGTACGTGCCCATTATTGCGGGCAAGTATGAGCCCAAGCACGAGAACAGCCCCACGCCGTTTTACCTGCGTTTCCTGCACTTGGTGAAGTAGAGCGCCGGCCTTTTCTTGCTCAACACAGGTAGGCGCTGCTTTCGGCGCGCTTGCTTGGTTGCTTCACTTGTTTACACCTTACGCTCTCATAAGCACAGTACACCAATGCCTTACGCTCTTGTTACGGGTGCCTCCCGCGGAATAGGCCAAGCTATGGCCGCGGAGCTAGCCCGCTGCGGCTACCATTTGCTGTTAGCGGCCCGTTCGGAGCAACAGTTGCAGGCCGTAGCGGCGGAGTTGCGCCAGCAGTACGGGGTAGAGGTGCGCGTGTATGCGCAAGACTTGGCGGCGCCCGGCGCGGCAGCGGCTTTGGCTACTTGGGCGGCGGCGCAAACCCAAGAACTGTCGGTGCTGATAAATAATGCAGGTTACGGCCTGTGGGGCAAGTTTGAGGACTTATCGTTGGCGGAGCAGCAAAACATGTTGCAACTCAACATGCTGCTACCCACGGAGCTAGCGCACGCCTTGCTGCCCTTGCTTCGCCAGCAAGCGAAGGCATATATCCTGAACGTGGCTAGTACGGCTGCCTACCAGGCCGTGCCCACCCTCACGCTCTACGCCGCCAGCAAAGCCTTCTTACTGAGTTTTTCCCGAGGCTTGCGCTACGAGCTGCGCGAAACTAACGTCTCGGTTACTTGCCTCAGCCCCGGCTCTACTACCACCAACTTTGCCGACCGGGCTGGCATGAATGCCTCCCTGCAGGAAACGGCCAACAAAGTGTCGATGACGCCGCTACAAGTTGCCCGTATCGGTATTCAGGCAATGTTTACGGGCGCAGCGGAAGTTATTCCTGGTGCCCTCAACCGCGTGTCGGCGGCGCTGACCAGCTTCGTGCCCAAGAGCCTAACCGAAAAAATAGCCGCTGGCATCTACGAGAAGCATCTGAAGTAGAAAGCTCAGTTCCCTACGCATGCCGCTGACGAAAGGCCGCAACCTTACCTGCCAGCCAAAAGCTTAGGGCTGCAAAGGGCACGGCTGCCAGCACATCATACGTATAGTGAGCGTGCTGCACTAGCACCAGCAACCCAATAAGAGCCGTGGCGACAATCAGGACGCGGCGCGGCCAGCCGGCTGGTACGGCCAAAGTCAGCAGCAGCAGCGTAGCCGTATGACCCGAGAAGAACAGGTCTTTGGTAATGGGGGAGGGCGCGGCGTAGAACAGCCGGTCTACCAAGGGGTCGTGGAGTAGGACGAGGCCCCGGGGTGGCTCAAGCGGTAGCAACCACAGACAAAGGCACCGGAAGCCGTGCAGTAGTAAGTAGCCCCACAAAGCACGCAGGAGCCGCAATGGCCGAGGTAACAAGCGCACCACTCCTAGCCCGATACCCAGATAAATAACGGCAAAGGCTGCCCCCGACACATCATGGGCAGGTAGCCAGTCCAGCACGGGGTCGGGGAGGCGCTGGCCGGGGCGGGCCTGCACCCAGGCAAAAAACCGGGGGATTAGGGCCGCCAGTGTGAGTAGCAGCCCCAGCACCACGGCCAGCCGCCACCGAAAGGTGTGGTAGCGCCACGCTTGGGGCCAAGCTAGCGAAGACGAGTGAGGCTGGTGGAAGGGGAAGAAGGCATGCGTAGAGAATTTGGGCAAAAGTACCACGCGTAAGAAGTGGTGCCCAACTGCCGAGCGCGTTGTACCTTTTCCGCACTGTATCCGAAAACCTGCTTTCTATGAAGTCTCTTTACGCTGCTGCGGCCTTTGCCTTGGCCTCGTCGTCGGCTTTTGCCCAAAATGCCGCCCTTACTACCCAAATCGCTAAGCTTTCTGGTCAGCAAGAAGCCAAAGTGGTGGCTTGGCGCCGCGACTTTCACGAGCACCCCGAGCTTGGCAACCAGGAAACGCGCACGGCTGGCATTATTGCCGCCGAGCTGAAAAAGCTGGGTTTGGAAGTGCAAACCAACGTAGCCCGCACTGGCGTAGTTGGCATCCTGCGCGGAGGTAAGCCCGGCCGCGTGGTAGCCCTGCGCGCCGATATGGACGCCCTGCCGGTTACGGAAAGCAACAGCCTACCTTTTGCCTCTAAAGCCCGCACAACCTACAATGGTCAGGAAGTGGGCGTAATGCACGCCTGCGGCCACGACACGCACGTGGCCATGCTGCTGGGTGCCGCTCAGGTGCTGAGCCAGATGAAGAAAGACCTGCCAGGTACCGTGAAGTTCATCTTCCAGCCGGCTGAAGAAGGCTCTTTGCCGGGCCAGGAGGGGGGCGCCCGCCTCGTGGTGAAAGAAGGTGCCCTTGAAAACCCCAAGGTTGATGCCATCTTCGGCGTCCACATCAATGCACAAACGGAGGTAGGCACCTTGCGCTACCGCCCCGGCGGCGAAATGGCTTCGTCCGACGTGTTTAATATCAAGGTGAAAGGCAAGTCGGCGCACGGTGCCTACCCCTGGCTGTCCGTAGACCCCGTGGTAACGGCCGCTCAGATTATTCTAGGCCTGCAAACCATTGTGAGCCGGCAGGTGCAACTAACCGAAGACGCCGCCGTGCTGACGGTGGGTATGGTGCACGGTGGCGTGCGCAACAACATCATCCCGGAACAGGTGGAGCTGACGGGCACCATTCGGAGTCTCAATAAAGAGATGCAGCAGAAAATTTGGGAAGCCATCCGTCGCACGGCCACCAATATTGCCGAAAGCGCCGGCGCTACGGCGGAGGTTGATATTGTAAACTACGCGCCCATTACCTTCAACGACCCGCGCCTGACTGAACAAATGCTGCCTAGCCTACAACGCGCCGCCGGCCCAAGCAACGTGGAGCTGCAAAAGGCCGTGATGGGGGCCGAGGACTTCGCGTATTTTCAGGAGAAGGTACCGGGCCTCTTCGTGTTCGTGGGGGGCATGCCCAAGGGTAAGAACCCCGACGAAACGGCACCTCACCACACGCCGGGCTTCTTCATTGATGAAAGTGGTCTGACCCTCGGCGTAAAAACGCTGGCTACCCTCGCTACCGATTACCTCACGGCCGCTAAAAAGTAAGGCACTCACTGGCCGGCGTTACGTAACGGCGGCCCACTCTAGCAAGTTTGCGAGCCTCAGCGCAACCGCGCCAAACACCTTTTCGTCTGATAAGCCGTCTTCTAGCTTGTTCGTAGAACACACCGATGCCCGGTAGCCATATCGGTAGAAGCCACGCGGCAACAGTGAAAAACCAGCATACTCCCTAATGAACATTGCCCTTGTAACCTGTGAAAGCCTCGCCCAGTACGCTGCCCCCAATGTGGAGGATGAGGATAGCCTACTTACCAACTACCTGCGCCAACAGGGCCACAGTGTGGAACCGCGCGTGTGGACCAACCCGGCCGTGGATTGGCTGCGGTACGATGTCGTCGTTGTAAAATCACCCTGGGACTACTTCGACCGGGTAGATGAGTTTTACCAGTGGCTGGCCCACATGCAGCAGCTGGGTGTGCGCATGCTCAACCCTGCCGCCGTAGTGCGCTGGAATGCCAACAAAAAGTACCTCCTAGACATGGAGCGCGAAGGCGTGCGCATTGTACCCACGCAGTGGCTGACCCGCGGTAGTGAGTTGGTGGTAGAAGACCTATTTGAGCAGCTCGGGAGCGAACAGCTAGTAGTGAAACCAGCGGTGAGCGGCGGAGCCAAGAATACCTTTGCTCTCACCCGCCAGGAGTCAGCTATTCGTCAGCCAGAACTGCGTGAGCTGCTGCGCCACGAAGACTTTCTGGTGCAGCCCTTCCAGCCGGAAATTCAGGCGGAAGGCGAATGGTCGCTGATTTACTTTGGGGGCGAGTATAGCCACTGCGTACTCAAAACTCCTAAGTCAGGCGACTTCCGGGTGCAGCACTACCTAGGTGGCGGCATCGAACCCCGGGAAGCGCCCGCCCACCTGCGCCGCGCCGCCGATAATATCATCAAGCGGTTTGCCCCCGGCTGCCTGTACGCCCGTGTAGACGGAGTGGATGCCGCCGGACAACTGCTGCTGATGGAGCTGGAGCTTATCGAACCCTTCCTGTACCTAGCTTCTGCCGAAGGAACGTTGGCCCGCTACGAAGCAGCCCTGAAGCAACTCTGCTAGCTCGCACCACCGAATAGCTAGAAAGTGAAAGCCGGCCCTGCTCGTTTCTTAAAACGGAGCAGAGCCGGCTTTCGCGCTTGCGGTGAGGTGGTTGCCTAGCAGGCTCCCTGAAGATGATGTGCCATTAGAAACCGTTGGTTGTGAAGCCACCATCTACGCTTAAGGTTTGGCCGGTGATGTAGGCCGCGGCTGGTAAGCACAGGAAAGCTACGGCCGCTGCTACTTCTTCCGGCTCGCCGATGCGGCCCAACGGAGTGCGCGCCACTACCTGCTGGCGGTAGTCTTCGTTTTGCAGCACGCCAGCCGCCAGGGGGGTGTGAATATACCAGGGTGCCACGCAGTTGACCCGGATATTTGTTGGAGCCCACTCCGCCGCCAGGTTGCGGGTAAGCTGCACCAAGGCCGCTTTGGTCATGCCATAAATAGCACCTGTGCGCACGTGGGTAAGGCCAGCCACCGACGATACCTGCACAATGCTACCACCGCCAGCCGCTTGCAGCAGTGGGTAGGCGCCCCGGCACATCTCCCACACCGAATCTAAGTTGGTAGCCATAATGTGTCGATACTCTTCCTCGGAGTACGCAGTAGTAGGCTTGCGAATGTTGGTGCCCGCGTTGTTGACCAAAATGTGCAGGTGGGGCCAGCGCTGAGCAACTTCTGCCAACAGAACCTGCCGGTCGTTGGGCTGGCTAACGTCGGCGGCTAGGGCGTGGGCATCGTAGCCTTGCTCCCGCCAAGCGGCAACTTGCTCCTCTAGCGCTGGAAGTTGGCGGGCAACGGCTACTACAGTAGCACCCAAGGCTAATAACTCGGCGGCTACGGCCGCGCCAATGCCTTTGGAGGCGCCTGTCACGAGTGCTACTTGACCTTTAAGGCTCCAGCGGGCCGAAAAATCTGGTTCATTAAATGGCATATATTCTTCCTGAGATTGTATAAAAAAGGGCGGGTGCTGAAAAGACGTGCGTGAAGGTAGCTACAGCAAATTACCTACACCCATTCATACAGGGCCCAAATCGGGTGATTACGACGTTTGTGGCTATTTGTGTTAGAAAATGATAAAATTTGTATCAAACGACCTAGATGAAATACTATTGTTAATAAAGTTATAATTAGGTTAAAAAATTATTAAATTGCTTTCGTTTAGTTGTGCTTCCTAACCTAGGACACTATATAAACAGCCGCTCAATTCTTTTCCACAACCAACCCCAACTTTATGATCAACAAGTACCCTACAGCACTTTTGCTGCTTGGCGGACTAGCTGTGTCTAGCGCACAGGCGCAAGATTACTCCCGTGTCAAGGAAAAAACACTGAATGACAACGGCACTCCCTACATGGTGCAGTTTCGGGCAGTAGGCCAACCGTACAGCCTGGGCCAAGCAGAACAGGCGCTGAAAGAGCAGTTGCAGCTTGTGTCCGACGATAAAATGCTGCGCACGACAACTGAGGTAGACCCCTTGGGCTTTGTGCACGAGAAGTACGCCCAGTACTACAAAGGCATTAAGGTAGAGCATGCTACGTACTCAGTGCACGCCAAGCAAGGCAGCATTACCAGCATTAGCGGGCAGTTTGAGCGAATCGGTGCCCTGAATACCACGCCCACCTTGGGCGCCGCCGCCGCTCTCAACCGGGCCCTGAGCTTTGTAGGAGCCAGCAAGTACATGTGGCAGGATGCCCGCGAAGAGGCTGGTCTGAAGCAGATGGAAAACAACCCGCGCGCTACCTATAAGCCCCAGGGTGAGCTAGTAATTGTGCGCAACGAGCGGAGCCAAGACCCCGCCCAGGCTGGTAAGCCCGTATTGGCGTGGAAGTTTAATGTATACGCTCAGCAGCCCCTGAGCCGCGCCTTTATTTACGTGGACGCACGAACTGGTGATGTTGTGCTACAGGACAATATCATAAAGCACGCTGGTGCTACTGCCTCGTTTGCAACGGCTTACAGCGGCACCCGCTCCTTTGCTACGGAAACAACTACTGGTGGCTACCGCCTGCGTGAGTACACCCGAGGCTTAGGCATTGAAACGTTCAACTGCAAAAGGAGCAACAGCTACACCGCTGCCGTTGACTTCGTAGATGCCGACAATAACTGGACGGCTGCCGAGTACAACAACGCCAATTACGACAACGTGGCCGGCGACGCTCATTTTGGAGCCCAGGCAACCTACGATTACTGGAGTGCCGTGCACGGACGTAATTCTTATGATAACGCCGGCGCCAAAATAAAGAGCTACGTGCACTATGATGATGTACCGGGCGGTGCTGGCTATGAAAACGCCTACTGGAACGGCTCGGTGATGACCTACGGCGACGGTGCTACTACCTTCAAGCCGCTTACGTCTATGGATGTGTGCGCCCATGAAATTGGGCACGCCGTGTGCGAGAAAACCGCCAACCTGACGTACCAGAACGAGTCGGGTGCCATGAACGAAGGCTTCTCCGATATCTGGGGTGCCTGCGTAGAAGCCCGTGCTGCCGCTACCTACGGCCTGGCTGGCAAGAGCACCTGGCTGATTGGGGAAGAGATTATGCGAGCCGGGGGTGCCCTGCGCTCCATGAGCAACCCCAACGCCTACAGCCAGCCCGACACCTACAAGGCTCTTACTGGAAAGCGACTACTACCTCGCCCACTTCCGCCAACGACTACGGTGGCGTGCACACCAACTCAGGGGTACTCAATTACTGGTTCTACCTGCTAAGCCAGGGCGGCACGGGCACCAACGACATCGGCAGCGCATTTTCCGTAACCGGCGTAGGTATTGAGTCCGCCGCCAAGATTGCATATCGCACAGAAAGCGTGTACCTCACGGCTTCCTCTACCTTCGCCAATGCCCGCACGGCCGCCATTTCGGCGGCTACCGACCTGTACGGCGCTGGCTCGGCCCAAGTAACGGCCGTTACCAATGCGTGGCACGCGGTAGGCGTAGGAGCTGCCTCCGGTGGCGGTACTACCACTCCGCCGCCAACCACGGTGGCTTACTGCACTTCCAAGGGCAACAACGTAGCATACGAGTGGATTGACTACGTGAAGCTGGGCACCATTGCGCGCACTTCGGGTGCTGATGCCGGTTACTACAACGGTACGGCCACATCAACTTCCATTGCTGCGGGCTCGTCGCAAACTATCAACTTCTCGGCTGGGTATGCATCCTCGGCCTACACCGAGTACTGGAAAGTATACATCGACTACAATCAAGATGGCGACTTTATAGACTCTGGTGAGCTGGTAGTGTCGGGGTCGTCGTCGAGCAGTGGCACCTTGTCGGCCACGTTCACGGTGCCCACTACGGCGAAGAGCGGCGCCACGCGGCTGCGCCTAGTTATGAGCGATGCTTCGGCTACAACGAGCTGCAATGCCTACAGCTACGGCGAAACGGAAGATTACACCGTCAATATTACAGGAGGCGCAGCGCTGGCAGAAGGTGGCGTGGCCGGCCTCACCGGCGGTACGCTCATCGGCAACGAAGTGGCCAAGCAACTGGAAGTATATCCGAACCCCGCTACTACTACCCTAAGCATTGCGCTACCCAATGGGGCCACGGTGAAGTCAGTAGTCGTAACGGACCTGCGCGGCGCGGCAGTAACAGGTGCGCGCTTGGAGAATGGCCAGCTAAACGTGGCGTCTTTGGCTCAAGGCATGTACACCATTGCAGTCAGCGACGGACAGAAAGTGTTTCATCAACGCTTTGTAAAGCAGTAATCTTCTGCTGCTTATTGGCTAGCAAATAAGAAAGGCCCGCCACATGGCGGGCCTTTCTTATTTACGGCGTAGGCAAAGTAAAGGAAGGGTGACTCGTACAGCCATTCTTTCTTTGTGCTCTCCTATGCTCTACGCGCGGAGAGCGGCCCGTTGGCCTAGCGCCACGGCGCGTATTCCAGCTTTAGCTCTAGCAGGCCATAATTGTCGTTGAGGGCCGAGGTAGACCGTCCGCTCGCGGGGCTGATGTCATCGAGTTGATCGGTGGAGGTGAAATTGTAACTGCCCTCAAGAGACGCATTCAGCTTGGGTGTGAGCCGCAACGTAACCCCAATGCCTACTGGCACCGTGATGTTCAGGGCCGGATAATCGTTGCGCTCCGGCGTCAGAAACGGCGTGTTATCGTCGGGGCGCATGGTGCCGCGGTAGGACTCCGGACTGTAGAGCAAGAAGCCAAAGCCCGCTTTTAGGTACGGCTTCACGAGGGCCGCCGGGCGGCGTGGGTCGGCGTAGGCACCTTCATCGTGCAGCGGCTCCCAGCGCAGGAAAGCTGTACCCGCGCCATTGCGGCCCCGAAACGCCAAGCCCCGCTCGGGCAGGTAGTCTTTGGCCCCCACTTGGAAGTAGGTGGCTTCACCTCCCACCAACCAGTGCGGGCGCACCTTATAGAGCACACCCAAGCTGGCACTCGGGCCAATAAACTGGTCGCCTAGGCGGCTGGTCAAGTCGCCGTTGTAATAGGTGGCTCCCAGCCCCAGGGTAAACCGAACGGGGCCACGGTAGTATGGCCGCGCATTGCCATCGTAGTGGCGATGGCGGCGCTGGAAGTCTTGCGCATCGGCGCGCTGCGTGGCAGCGAAGGAGAGCAATAGGAAGGCGGGCAGCAGAGGACGAATATTCACGCAACAGATGCAAAGGTGATGGGCCTCGAGATACGCCGCTCAGGCAGCGGCGGTTTCTTAACGCCAGCCAAAGACGTTTTATTGGCTTATTTAAACTGGCCGGCCGGATCGGGCATTTTCTCCTTCAAGTCCGCAATCAGGTCGAAGTCTAAGCTCATTAGGCTGATTTGCTGGCCCTTGTGGATAGCCTCCCACGCTTTGGTGTAGTCTTCCTGAAAGTAGTACGCTCGCCCCAGGTGCTGCCAAGCTACGCCATTGCCACCTTCCATTGCCACAGCTTGTTGCAGGTAGCCCAGGGCGGTAGTGAGGTCTTTCTTCTTTTTGCTTTGCTGGTAGCGAATGAGGTAGCTGGCGCCTAGGTCGCTGAGGGTGTTAACGTTCTTGGCATCAAGGGCCAGGCTTTGGGTAAGCAGGCTGATAGCTTCGTCGGGGGTTGGGTTGCGGCTGGCAATAACGCCTAGGCCACGGTAGGCATCGGGGTTTTTGGGGTCAAGCACCCAGGCTAAGTTGAAGCGGTAGGCCGCCGTATCAGCCTGGTTCTCGTTCAGGTATTCGTAGCCTTTGGAAGAAAAGAAGCGGCTGGCTTCGGCCCGGGAGGCAAAGCTCTGCACGGTGCTCGTGATGAAGGCCGACCCTAGCGCGGCCTCGGCTTGGGTCGCCGTGAGGTTTCCGAAAAGAGGTTGCAGACGGGTAGCCGCGCTGATGGTAGCCCCCGATTCGGTTTTGACCTTGGTTTTAGTTTTGCGCTGGGCGTGGGTGGGGGCCGCTAGCAACAGGAGAGCAGCGGCCAGAGAAAAGGCGGAAGTGCGAAAAAACATAGAGCAGATAAGCCGGTGAAAAACTAGTCGGCCTTCAAATATAACCCGGTAGCGGCAACCCTGGCTCACTTCCCGCGTTGCCATCCCCGGGCCTCGTAAATCCGAGGTGCCTGCTGCGTAGTACGTAGGGTATCAATCGGCTTGCTGCCGGACCTTTTTCGTTTCCTGTATTCCGAATGCGCTTGTTCTTCTTCCGGGTTCTGCCCGCCACGGTGGCTGCTATTCTGCTAGTAGTAGCTGCTCACGAATACGCCACAGCACGGCCCAGCCGCCGCACGCAAGACGTAGCCTACGTACCCACCACTGACCCTACGTTCGACACAGAGCGCCACCGGCTTGATGTGTACACGCCCAAAGACCATGCTGCCACCCCGCGCCCGGTGGTGCTATTTATTCATGGTGGAAGCTGGAACAGTGGCAGTAAAAACTTCTACTCTTTTATTGGTCGTCGGCTAGCCAAGCAGGGCATCGTGGCAGTCGTCGTCAACTACCGGTTGGCGCCCAAAGTGGAAGTGCCCGCTATGGCCGACGACTGCGCCCGCGCCGTGGCATGGACGGTAGCCCACATTGCCGACTACGGCGGCAACCCGCAACGCGTGTACTTGATGGGGCATTCGGCCGGTGGTGGGCTGGCTGCCCTCCTAGCTACTGACGACCGACTACTGGCCCGGCACGGGGTAGCCCAACATGCTATCCGTGGGGTTTTTCTCGATGACCCCGCTGGCCTCGATATGTTCGATTACCTGCAAAAGATGCAGTACCCCGGCGACGAGCAATACCTAGTGCCGTTTGGTAAAGATCCAGCGCAATGGCGCGATGTATCGGCCCTGTATCACGCATCCGCCCATATGCCCCCCATGCGCCTGTTTATTGGTGGGCAAACCTACCCTTCCATTCGTAGCAGTGCCGAGAAGTTTCAGGCCCGCCTGACGCAGCTGGGGCAGCAGCCTACGCTTACTGTCTTGCCCGGCAAAAAGCACGCGGCAATGGTCTTGCAACTCTACTGGCAGCACAACGTGCTCTATAAAGAGCTACGCAAGTTTATTGGAGCATAAAATAGAGCCTGCTGAGCTGCTGGCCGCGCTTAGTATGCGCCTACTAGCAGGTAGGGCCCCTTTACCTGGTGATGCCACCAAGACGCTTGGCGGTTGCTAGAACAAAGACTGTTGGAAGGCGGGGCGCTCAAACTCTAAAAGCCACTTCTTGCGTGGTAGCCCACCGGCGTAGCCCGTTAGCTGTCCGCTTGCGCCAATAATGCGGTGGCACGGCCATACAATAGCCAGCGGGTTCTGACCATTGGCAGCACCTACTGCCCGCACAGCCCCCACATTATCTAGTTGCCGCGCAAGGTCGAGGTAGGAAGCGGTGCGCCCAAACCCAACTGTAGGAAGCAGTTCCCAAACGCGTCGCTGAAACGATGTGCCTTGCCCCGCGGCGTACGTAAGCGAGAAGTCGCGTAGCTCCCGGCCGAAGTACGCACGTAGCTGACGCTGGGCTTCTTGTAGGCAGCTTGGTACGGCACTGGTCCTTGTTTCGCTTAGCCCGGCGGAGTCGTCTAGGAAGCGCACGGCCTCAAGCCCGGCATCAGATCCGCGCAGTTCCAATAGTCCAATTGGCGTGGTCAAGTAGGAAGTAGCAATGGTCATGGCCGAGCGGTAACGTTGCGTAAAAATGCACCCTCAATTTCTAATCTGCTAAGCCAAAAAAGATACTGTGGCGCTTTGTGGTGGATTAAAAAACTGATTAATGGCATTATGGAAAGTAAATAGGGTAAATGCGGGAGTTATTGATTTATATTGTGTTGGCTCCGAGAAGTTATAAACTGCAAACTGTGTTGTGCGCTCTGTGCGAAAGGCGGTTTAGCATCCTACTTGCCTCTGGCCTGTTCACCCAACTCTTTTCTTGTTGTGAGAAACGTACTGTTCAGTTCTATTCTGGGGTTGAGTTTACTTGGCGCCGCGCCAATCAACGCCACTGTAGCGGCAGACATTAGCGGTCCTATTTCAGCTCCTGTAGAATCGCCCCTGGCTTTCGTGCAGGGCACCGGCCTCACGGCGGTGTATTTCAACAACGGCAGCTTGGCCGGGGCCCCCGTGCTCAAGCGCCTTGATGCCGCCGTCGACTTTCGGTGGGGTATGGGCTCTCCCGCCGAAGAACTTCCTGCTGATAACTTCTCCGTGCGCTGGGAAGGGTTGGTATCAGCACCCTCTACGGGCAATTATAAGTTTGCCGTAAACAGCCCCGACGGAGTGCGTCTGTGGGTAAACGGCCGCAAGGTGCTAGATACCTGGAACGGCCGCGGCTCTATGAAAATTGATGGCGCCACAATAAGCCTAGCAGCCGGCGAGAAAACAACCATCAAGCTGGAGTACTACAATGAGGATGGCGAAGCCCGCGTGCAACTCCAGTGGATGCCGCCAGGCCAGGCTACGCAACCCATCCCGTCAACCAATCTGTACCCTGTGGGGTCGCCCACCACGCCCGACTTGGCCGGGCCTGCTAAGCCAGCAGTAGCCGCTGCCGTGGCGCCGGCCAGAGCAGCGGCCGCACCTACCAAAACTACACCAGCAGCAGACCAGCCAGCAGATAAGTCATCGAAGAAAGCTGCGGCTGTGGCTAAAGCTGCTCCGGTGGCCGCTCCCGTTGCTACCACTCCTGCGGCAACTGCCTTAATAACTACAACAAAATCAACTGCCAAGCCCGGTGGGGCTCCCATTAGCAACCCTACAAAGGTGGTGTCGGGCAATGTGTACACGCTACGCGACCGGGCCAACGGAACAGCCCTGGAGGTAGCCGATGATAGCCGACCCTTCAAGAGTTCACAAGTGCGAATGTCGGCGCCACACTGGCGGATTGAAAGCGTGGGCGACGGTGGTTACTACCGCCTGCTGGTGCAGGGCAGCAGTAAAGTGATGGAAGTACTGGGCAGTTCTACCTCCAACGGCGCAGCATGGACTTGTGGAACTACTACAGCGGCAACAATCAGCTCTGGAAAATTGAGGATGCCGGCGACGGCTACTATAAGCTCATTGCCAAGCACAGTCATAAGGCTCTGACTGCCAAAGATTCAGTTGATGGCGGTATTCAGCAGTGGCGCTATACGGGTAAGGAAAATCAGCAGTGGCGGCTTGACCCCGCCACGGTGGAAGTAGCCGCCACTACCACGGCGAAGAGCAGCATTCCTGCCATTGGCGCAAACCACATGAGTGTGTACCCCAACCCATCCAACGGAGTAGTGCAGATGAACTACCAGTTGGGCGAGGAAATGCCCCTGGGCTGGGTGCTCTACGACCAGCGCGGTATTGTAGTGCGCGTATCTGACTACCGCCGTCAGGCTTCGGGCCCACACAACCAAACACTGGACTTCACGGGCTTACCCGCTGGCGACTACAACCTTCACCTCACGGTAGGAACCAACACTACCAAGCAGCCGCTAAGTATCCGTCGGCCCAAAGCAGAGGGTAGTGGCCAAGCTACAGCCCAGTAAGTGTTGTGCTCTACTTCAAAAAAAGCCCCACTGGTATACCAGTGGGGGCTTTTCTTGAAGTAGCGCGTCGCGCTGGGTACCGGCTACCTGCTGGCCTCCGCAAAGGGCGTCATTACCTCCCAGAGCC